>CAZQRG010000064.1:0-4197 GCA_964595745.1 uncultured Candidatus Saccharibacteria bacterium
AGTAATTTCATGATGATCAGAAGAGATTGTAAACTGTGTACCATGTAATTTTTCTACACCATGAACAATTAAAGTTGATGATCCAATTCCCTCTATTTTTGCACCCATTTGAATTAAGAAGTTACATAGATCTTGAACATGAGGTTCAGATGCGGCATTTACCATTGTGGATGTTCCTTTGGCTAAAGATGCTGCCATAGCAAAATTTTCAGTAGTTGTAACAGACATATAGTCTTGCCATAGAGAACCTCCTATTAGACCATCTTTTGCCTCAATGGTGATTTTATCATTAGATTTAACTTTTGCTCCTAATCCTGTTAATACCTCTAAATGAGGATCAAGTTCTCTTATTCCTAATGAACATCCTCCAATCTCCTGTTTCACTTCTAATACCTTGTGTCTATGAAGTAAAGGGGCAAGTAAGAGTACAGCACCTCTCATTCCAAGTGGGAAGCCACTATCTCCAAATGATTTACAAAAATTAGAGTTATCTATTTTAATCTCCTGTTTCTCTTTGTTCCACTCTATCTTTGAACCTAACTCTTGCATTAATTCAATCAATTTGCCTACATCAGTTAATTCAGGGAAATTTTTTATTAATACCGGTTCATCTGTAAGAAGAGATGCACACAGTATTGGAAGAGCAGAGTTTTTATTTCCAGCAGGAGTTATTTCACCATTAAGTTTGTTTCCACCTTTAACGATTAAGTTTGACATATGATTTTATTAAATAATATTAATTTCACACTCTAATTCTAAATTAGTATTAGATTTAAAATCAGATTTGATTTCATTAATAAAGGAAAGGATATCTTGACCAGTAGCATTGCCATAGTTGGTAACAATTAAAGGATGATATATCCATGTTCCAACATCTCCCTTTCTTTTATTTTTCCATCCTAACTTTTCCAAAATATATGCTGCTGGTATTTTTACAATGTCATTGTTTTCAGTTTCATACTTAGGTAATTCAGGGAATATTTTAAGTACTCTACTATATTCATCTATTGTTATCTCTGGATTTTTAAAGGTACTTCCACAGGAACCATACTCTTGCACTTTAGGTAATTTACTTTCGCGTAGTCTTACAACACAGTCATATATGTTTTTTGGAGTGGGTTCTTTATCTTTTATATCATCTTTAATACCTGAATATTCTGTATATCTATCATCAATTATTCCTGTATATTTTAGTAATTTAAATGTAACGCTTTTAATTATTACTTTATCTTTTAATTCATTTTTAAATATACTATCCCTATATCCAAATCTACATTCGCTATTTTTAATACTCTGTGTATTGTGAGTTTGGAGATTAAAGACCTCTACCTCAGTAAGAAAATCTTTTATTTCAACTCCATACGCTCCTACATTTTGTATTGGGGTAGCGCCCACAGTTCCTGGTATTAAGGCAAGATTGTGTAGACCAATTAAATTCTTTTTAACACTCCATTTCACAAAATCTTCCCAACTCTCTCCTGCACTAACCTGTACTGTAAGAGATTGGTCACTTTCATCTAATATTTTCTTTCCATAGTTTCGTATTAAGGTAACACAACCCTTAAAATCTTTAGTAAAGAGGATATTAGAACCTCCCCCCAAGATTAAGAAATTATCATTTTTTAAATATTCTTTTACCTCTTTATTTGAAAAATCATTATCATTATCAATAGTAAGCAAGATATCAGTATATACATCTACTCTAAAAGTATTTAATTGCTTAAGTGATACATTTTTTTCTACTTTCATTAGGTAGAGTATATAACAGATGGGAAATAAACAGTAGTAGAGCTACTTTAGATATGTTACTAACATATCATCTAATATCTTAAAAGTAGCGTTTGTTGGAAAGAGTTTCTCTAATTTCTCATAATTAATATCTCTTATATCTAATTGTTTTTGTAATCTAACAATCTCACTATCAAGATCACAATTATTTAAATATTTCTCTTCTAAAATATTTGCTGTACCAATATCACTTAAAATCTTAGCATTTAAATACTGTTCGTTATGTGTAACCCAGGGTATTGGTATAAAAAGGGCAAACTTTTTTAACACCCCTATTTCATATACTGTGTTTGCACCAGCTCTTCCAATAAAGAGATCCATGTTATTTAATACATATCCAATACTATTATTATCAATATATTTCTTAACAACTATTCTTTCTTGATACTCTCCTGTCAATTTATTCTTTATTTCTATTCCTTTTTCAAAATCTTTGTATATCTCATTGTCTCCTGTCTGAAGAAGTACTCGGTATTTTCTTAACAGAGAGTTCAGGGAATTAAAAACTTTTATATTAATACTGTGTGAACCTAAACTTCCACCAGATATATATACAAATGGGAGTTTTTTATTTGTTACCATTAAAGATACTATCTCTTTATCTGTTTGCTGTGTTATCTCTTTCTCAAATACCTCTTTTCTTACAATATTACCAACATGAACGGTTTTTTCTTTTGGGAAGTATTTAAGAGAATCATTAAATGTAACATATATTTTTTTAGCGAATTTACCAACTATTTTGTTTGAAAGACCAACAGATGCTGTTTGTTCATGTAAATATATTGGCTTATGAAACAACCATCCTGCAATACACACAGGTACAGATACAAATCCTCCAGATGAGAAAATTAATGTTGGGTTGCTCTTTTTAACAATTGATATAGAGTCAAAAAAACCAAGTAAAGATCTAAAGAGTAAAGAGATTGTTTTTAAAGATATTTTTCTTTGTAGTTTACCTGCTCTAATAAAGTATTTTTTAAATTTACTATCTTTAAACTCTCTTTGTTCAAGAGAGTTACCAATCTTCTCGCCCTCCATACCAAGGTCACCTCCAATGTATAATATATTTTCAATGGGTATATTGTAATCCGAGATTAAAGAATCAATTATACTTTTTACAACTGAGATATGTCCTCCACTACCTCCTCCAGTTATCATTATCTTTATTTCTGATTTAAGCATTCTTTGTATATTTACTTACATTTAAGAGTAATCCAAAAGCTATCATTGTTACTATTGTACTAGACCCACCGTATGTTAGAAAGGGGAGAGGAATTCCTGTTAATGGAATTAATCCGACATTTGCTGCCATATTAAAAAATGCTTGACATGAAAGCCACACAGTAATTCCTGTTGCAAGATACTGTCCCTTTGTATCTATTGCATTAAGTGCAATCTTAAAGCCTCTCCAGAGAAAGAATATCCAGGAAAGTACTATTAGAGCTCCTCCCCATAAACCTAACTCTTCTAGAAGTACCGCAAAGGTTGAATCAGTAAAGGCTGTATTTTCTACCAGATATCCAAATCTTTGTCTTGATTGCCCAAATCCTTTACCCCAGAATCCTCCACTACCTATTCCAATTAAAATCTGTTGCATCTGATATCCACTTCCTTGTGGATCTGCAACTTCTCCTTTAAATATTAGATTTAGGTATGTTTGAATTCTTGATATTCTGTAAGGTTCTAATATGACAGCCACTATTCCTAATAGGGCTGCGAGGGGAATCATAGCAAAAGAACCAATTCTATGTGCCTTATCTTTCCCAGAAACAAAGAACATAATAAAGGAGGTAACACATATTATCATTGCAGTTCCCAAATCAGGTTCAAAGAGAATTAACAATGCTACTACTCCTAGTATTGCAATAAAAGGAATTAGATTTTTTAAGAATCCTTTTTTAAAAGAATCTTCAAATTTAGTATATGAATACTCTTTATTTGAAAACCAACTTGAGAAATACATAATGATAGCTAGTTTAGCGAATTCAGCAGGTTGTATTGGAGGTAATCCTCCTATCTGAAACCATCTTTTGGAACCATTTACCTCTTGTCCAAGTGCAAGTACTAATATTAGTAGAATGACAACAGTAATTAGTAAAGGGAAAGCAAACTTTAATATTTTTCTATAGTCCACGATATATGCTACAGATGCTAATATACCACCAAATATTAGCCATGCAATCTGTAATGTAAGAAAATGAAATTGGTTATTAAAGGGTTCCTGATTAGCAATATATACACTTGCATCATATATCATAATGGCACCAAATATTGCCATACCAATCATAAATATTAGTATGGATTTATCAGGTGAATGATGTTCAGTTGAGGCCTTTCTTTTTTGTTTTCTTATACTCGACATTATATTCCTATTAATATACTATATATATTAGAATGACTCAAAGAAAT
>CAZQRG010000065.1:0-1439 GCA_964595745.1 uncultured Candidatus Saccharibacteria bacterium
CACGAAAAGGATAGTAACACCTTTAAACTAGTAGAAAAAACATTACCTATACTTACAAAAGAGTCAGATGCTCTCTTCTTAATAACAAGAGACCAGTTCTTTACAGTATCTACACCACAGATTTCTAACGTACTTACAAATTACCTCAAATACAATAGGGTATATGACAATATTAGATTAATAGCCAATGTACTTCTAATACCTGGCCTCTTTATAGCTTTTGGATATCTTCTAAGACAGTTAGGTGTATTAGAAAAAATTCAGATTGTAAACGAATTTCTTTCCAGTGGAATAGCTGATGTACTCTTTGGTCTATCTATTTTTAATGTGTTCTTACTTTGGCATGACTATTACAAAGATAAAAGTCATCCTGTTAGATTACCAAAGGCAGAAAAAATTCCTATAAACGATTTAGAGGAGATACGTAACTCTGGTTTTAAGTTTGGAAGATATGCACATTTTGAAGCAATTAATTTTGTAAATGAGTTAACTCTACAAGTAATATGTAATAATACGAAGAGTAATAAAATTGATATCTCAACAGTATTTACAGATTTAGTAGTATATCCCGAAATACAAGAGATATTTAAAAGAGCCAACATTACGATAACGGAAGATATATTTAAAGAAAATGATGTGACAAAAAATACTCTTCCAAAATACTCATACACAGCAATTAGAAGCCTAGTAATATATGCCATTAATGAGGCACTACTTACATCATCAACTGAGATTCAACCTAAACATCTTCTACTAGGACTTTTTAATGTGTTTCCTGTTCTAGGTCAGATCCTTTTCTCCCAGAATTCATCAATAGATATTCTAAGAGAGGTTGTAAGGTATCAATCATATGAAGTTGAAAAAAAGAAACTAGTTCACTACTTTAATCCTAATGTGCCATATTTTAGAAAAGGGGGTATCGCTAAAGCTTGGGTGTATGGATACACCTTTATCCTAAGTCATTTTGCGAAGAATTTAAATGAATTCATAATAAAGGATAGGGATATATATGGGATTGGACATGATGAT
Organism: uncultured Candidatus Saccharibacteria bacterium; assembly: GCA_964595745.1. Taxonomy (GTDB): domain Bacteria; phylum Patescibacteriota; class Dojkabacteria; order SC72; family SC72; genus UBA2259. Next base: position 1,030 of record CAZQRG010000065.1, read on the forward strand.
GAAATAGATGCACTTGTATCAGTACTGGGTAAAGTATCAGGTAGAAATGCTCTACTAATAGGAGAGCCAGGAGTAGGTAAGTCTAGTATAGTTTTGGGAATAGCTCAAAAAATTAATCGTGGAGATGTACCATTACAGATTAAAGATAAAAGAATATTACAGTTAGATCTTAATGGATTGATTGCACAATCTTCAAAAGAAAAAAACCTTGAGCTCCTTATCTCTAAATCAATGAAAGAGTTAGAGAATGCTGGTGACGTAATTCTTTACATAGATGAAATGCAGGAATTAATTCCATCTAAAGCAAGTGAAAGTGGACACTCTCTTGCTGGTATTCTTTTACCATATATATTAAATAGTAAGTTTCCAATCATAGGGACCGCTAATTACTCAGACTATAAAAAGTATTT
>CAZQRG010000065.1:1449-2943 GCA_964595745.1 uncultured Candidatus Saccharibacteria bacterium
TACAGTATGGAATCTCTTAGACAATCTTTTACTAATATTGAAATAAAAGAGATATCCGCTGTAGATGCACTACAGATACTTGAAACAAAGATATCTCAACTTGAAAGAAATTTTAATATTTACATTACCTTCTCCTCTTTAATTAGTGCAGTAGAGTTAGCACAAAGGTATAACAGAGAAAGAAAGTTACCTAGTAGTGCAGTACAACTAATTGAGTCTGCATGCTCATGGGCACAAACAAGTGGAGTAGATATTCTTACAGGTGAACATATTTCAAAAGTACTCTCTAATCAAAAAGGTATACCAATCGGAAGTATAAACCCACAGGAGAGTACTCATCTAATGAAACTTGAAGAGAACATGAGAAAGAAGATAGTTGGTCAAGAAGATGCCATTCAAGCTCTTGTGGAAGCCCTTAAGAGAGCACAAGTTGATATTAGGAATCCAAACAAACCTATTGGAACATTCCTGTTTATGGGACCTACAGGAGTTGGTAAAACCCATATATCAAAAGTATTAGCAGAGGAGTACTTTGGTAGTTCATCAGATATGATTAGATTAGATATGTCTGAATACAAGAGTATTGAGAGTGTTGAGAAGTTTTTAGGAGGAGAAAGTAATTCAAATATCCTGAGTAAAACCTCTATCTCTTTAATAGATAGGATAAAGAGTAATCCATTTACAGTTGTACTTTTTGATGAAATGGAGAAAGCACATCCACAGATATTAGATCTTTTCTTACAGATTTTTGATGAGGGAAGACTTACAAGTACATTAGGAGAAACTGTAGACTTTACACACAGTATTATCATCTGTACAAGTAATATTGGAAGTTCAATACTTCTTGATTTACTTGGAGATCCTACTACTACATGGGAAGAAACAAAAGATAGGGCATTAATTGAGCTTAGACAAGCTATTAAACCAGAGTTATTAAATAGATTTGATAAAGTATTAGTATTTCGTCCTCATAATATTGATAATCTTTCTAAAATCTCAGAACTTCTCTTACAAGAGTTAGCACAAAGACTCTCAGATAAAAGTATTAAATTAACATGGGGAACTGTAATACCACAATTAATAGCTAGTAAAGCTAATGAACCAGGACTTGGTGCTAGACCAATTAAAAGGTATATCCAGGATAATATTGAGGGGAATATAGCGAAGGAAATGGTAGAGGGTAAGATAACCTCAGGACAGGAGATTGATATTAAAGAGAGTTGGATAATATAATTGGTTGCAAGAATTAAGATATTAAAATATAATACAAAGTTTAATCTTGTATAAATAGTTATGGGTGCATTACCAAAAAGAAAAATATCAAAAGGTAGGAAGAACAGAAGAAGAGCTCAAGACTTTCTAAGTAAGCCACAAATGTCTAGATGTCCTAAGTGTGGGAAAGTTAAAAGACCTCATTTTGTATGTGAGTTCTGTGGTTACTACGGAGATGGTAAAGATTTAAAAAGTAGTAAAGAGAAATAAATAGTAATTCTT
>CAZQRG010000065.1:3043-4196 GCA_964595745.1 uncultured Candidatus Saccharibacteria bacterium
CGTATTTCAATATATGAAGGCTTTATTGAAAAGATTACACCACCTAAGGTAGCAATTGACGAAGCCATAGAGTTAGCAAAAGAGTTTGGAGGAGATAGTAGTAGTAAATTTGTTAATGGTGTACTTGGAGCAATATATAACATACATAAAGATGAATAATATAGAGAATTTTGAAAAGAATATAGGTATTACATTCTTAAACAAAGAGTATCTTACTCAAGCACTTACACATAGATCTTTTCTAAATGAACATAAAGATTGTAGAAATAATAATGAAAGATTAGAGTTTTTAGGAGATGCTGTATTAGAATTAATTATTTCAGATTACCTATTTAAAAAATTCCCTGATAGACCAGAGGGAGAGTTAACTAGTTTTAGATCTGCCTTAGTAAAAACAGATAGCTTAGCCGATACTGCCAAAGAGATAGGAGTAGGGGATAATATATTACTTTCAAAAGGAGAGGAAGATACTGGTGGAAGAACAAAAAACTACATACTTGCAAATGCTTTTGAAGCAATAATTGGAGGAATATATCTTGATCAGGGATATGATATGAGTAGAGAGTTTGTATACAACCATTTAATTAAAAAATTAGATCATATTGTTAAGAATAGATTAGATATTGATAGTAAGACAAAGATTCAGGAGATAGCACAGGCTAAATATAGGGTAACACCAATATATGATGTTACAAATGAACAGGGACCCGATCATGATAAGCAATTCACTGTTGTAGTAAAGATTAATGATAAAGCAATTGGAGAGGGAAAGGGTAGTAGTAAGCAAAGAGCCGAAGAGGATGCTGCTACAAAGGGTTTGAAATATATTGAAAATGATAACGTTTAGCTTGAATATTAATATATCATCTGTTAAAATAACTCTGCTATGTTAAAAATTAGATTAAAAAGAACGGGAAGAAGCGGACAACCACACTACAAAATAGTGGTTATGGAAAGTCATCAACCAAGAGATGGTAAGAGTTTTGAAGAGATTGGATACTACAATCCAAGAACAAAACCTACAACCTTTGAAGTAGATAAAGAGTTAGCTGCTAAATGGTTATCTAAAGGTGCACAACCTTCAGATACTATTGCACAGTATTTTGTTAAGCTTGGATTAATTAAATCTCTTAAAAGAGGTTCTACAAAACCT
>CAZQRG010000066.1:0-4137 GCA_964595745.1 uncultured Candidatus Saccharibacteria bacterium
AGATGAAGAATCTTTTGCCGCCATCCTCAATTATCTCGTTACCTGCAGTATTCCAGTAGTTACCATATGGGGCCAGCGTTAAAATGGTATCTGGCGTCATTACCAGATTGATAGTTCCGATCGGTGTGTAGTTCTGATTTATATCACCTGTCGAGAAAGTAAATCCCTTTTCAACATAGGGACGGAAGTCAAGGAAAAAAATAACATTTTTCCCTGGTACAACTTTCGGAAAAAACTCTGTGGGGACACATCCTCCTACGAGTAATATCAGCATGCCAAGGGTTAATAGTTTTTTCATATGAATAGTTCTGTTATCATTCAAGATATCTCTTTAAAGATTTAATTAATTCTTCTGCGTAGTTATACATTTCATCGAGACTTTGTATCTTATACTTGATCTCCTTTTTGTTTTCATCAATCACAGCAATTTGCTTATTAGATTCACTGTTAAGGTACAAACGGCAGATTGGCTTCCGATTGTTGTCGTCAAGGAATATTGCAAAATAAGTCTGGGCGTCGCGGAAGGTGATTCTTTCTGGATCTACAATCTTCCTGAGAATAGATTTAATAATGAAGAATCCCTCTTTCTCAAAGTCTGTTGTAATGATCTTGCTCTCCTGAGGTTGTTCCGCTACCTGATCCGCCTGTTCAATTTGTTGTTCTTTTTTTGTCTGTTCAGATTCATTCTTCATTGCTATGTTAAGCCGTTCAGCGATTATGTCATTTATGTGGTTAGAAACAGATTTCTTTACCAATGAAGTAAATTGATCCAATAGCTTTGTAGTAATTACACCATCATAAACCCGTTTAGCGAAGAGCTTAACAAATTCAGGACTTGGAGAGTTAAACTCATTGACTAGTTGCGTTTTTAATTCACTCGTGAATTTAAGTTCAGTTGCAGAATTTAGGATATAGTCGATGTCAAAATAAGATTTATGAAACTTCTTCAGCTCCTCGACAAGTTGATCCTTAAGGTTCTCGAGATCAACTTCAAGAAACGGCTTTTCATCCATTTTATTCGATTCAACAAGGTCTGTGTAAAACCGGTATATGATACCATTCGTAAGAATCCCGAATTTGGCATTCGATACATGAAAATACCGTAGTAATTGATTGTCATGAAGAGACAAAGGTTGCTGCCAATGTTTGCATTCAATCAATATGATAGGTTTACCTTCTTTATAAATAGCATAATCAATTTTCTCACCCTTTTTTGTGCCAATATCACATACCATCTCCGGCAATACCTCGAGAGGGTTGAAAACATCGTATCCGAGGATCTGCAGCATTGGTAAAATAAACGCATTTTTTGTCGCTTCTTCTGTAGGGATGTTTCCTTTCAGTTTTGATATTCTTTCTGAAAGTTGTTTGAGGGAATCTTTAAAGTCCATTGGTAGAATTTTAGGTTAATATTTGTTTTGTCGTGATATCTCTTTTACGTAGAACAGCTGCATGACATCACGCAGATTAAGTTCAAAATCTTCATAGTCAGGATCTGGATTCCAGCTGTGACAAATGATTTCACCAGTTGTTACATCATGCTTTATTATTTCCTTGCAAATGATCCCATCAGTTTTGTGTACAATTATGAAAACCTTTGGAACATGCAGTCGGTGTTGCCAGTGATGTTTTTGAAGCTCTCTTCCAAGGATAATGTCACCCTCGCATATGGATCTTTTCGTTCCATCGTCCATGCTGTCGCCCTTAACCTCAAAGGCCACGTAATGTCCTCCATTATGTTTTTTTGATGCAGTAAACTGTGGCTGTGCGTCAAGATACTCCGGATCAACAAAACCAGCGAGATATCCGGCGTAGGCATACTGGCTGATCAGTGGTGCAACAGTTGCATCCGTATGTTTCTTGGCCACAATGACGTTAGTTGTGTCTCCTTCGATGAGTTCGGATCCAATTCCGGTTAAAAGCCATGCCAGATTTATCCTGGAGTTTCTTGATAATGCGCTGGCCTGCTCGAGGGTAATAATCCTTTCGCCGCTGATAAGTTTTGAAACGGTTTGCAGTGGCTGCTCAATCAAATCAGCGATTTGGGTATGTGAAGTATACCCCAACTCCTTTAGAATTTCAACCGCCCTGTTGAATCGTTTCGTGATATCCTCCTTAAAATCTTGCTTAGCCATATTTCCAAATTGTTTACGTTGCTATGGTAGGATTACCGGAATATTGAATTTTACCTTTGTGAGTGACTTTCTCTCCTCGTCAGAATTTATCTTTCCTCCAACATTGATGTACCCTAGCATCACACCAAGGCCCCCAGTGCTACCCTCTTTGGATCCTTCCGTAAGAGATACTTCAAACTCGACATCACAAATCATATCTATTTGCTCGACAACGTTATGAAACTCTTTTCCGTACTTAATCCCTTCTGAAACTACCTTGTACTTTTTCGGATTAACTATCCCACCATTCTCTTTATAGTAATCCTTAACGGTGAGTACCCCGTCTGCGATTTGACGGAGAGTTTCTGAAACGAATTCCTTTAACTCCATAAACTTCGATTAATCAAAGGGTTAGCAAAAATATTTCCAAAAAGGAAAAAATAATTTCCAAAATGCTTGTTTAAGTTTCCAAATTGTTTACCTTTGTAAAGACTAAAGGCAGTTAGATGCACTTATCAAAAGTAAAAACATTAACGAACATAAACAACAGCAAACAAGCATTTACCCTGAATATGGTACAGAAATTCACACAGAAAGGGAGTGAGGAACTCCGCAAGAAACTCGGCCGCGGTGATTTAGCGGAAATCGCCAGAACCTTCGGGATAACAAAAGTGTGGGCTGAGAGAGTGGTTTCCGGAAAAGATGCCGGTGATCCACAGATCATTGAGATGGCTCTGGAGATGGCTGATCTTGAAGAAAAGAAAAGGCTGCATCTTTCTCAACTCATCGAGCGCAATAAAGAGAAGTTGGAAAATTTAGCCAATTGACCAATGAAAGCGCTTACCTCCAGAGAGCTTCAAGTGGCAGACCTGATTCATCAGGGATACGTCGAAAAGGAAATTGCTGACAAACTTTTCCTTTCTGCTGGGACCATCCATACTTACAAAAAGAGGCTATTCCAAAAGTTGCACGCGAGGAATATCGCCGACATTACCAGGATCTACATTTTGGATATCAAGCATCCTGGAATTGTTGTGGCCATGTTTGTTGCATTGATCCTGCAAGCATTCACAATGATTCAATCAGACTTTGACATGCTTCGGCCGGTAAGATCAAGAATAGCTGCAGCAAGGCAAGCTGCAGCAGCAAGAGTCAGGACTGGCAGAACCTTCAAACTTGAACTGGAATGATTTACGAAATTCCTGAATATAAACTGGCGATGATGCTTGAGAAGGCTGCCGAAGCTGGAGCAAACAGAGTTCTTGTCGAGCAAGGATTGAAGAAAAGTCAGATATCCCAATCGGAAGCCTACAGAAGATATGGACAAACAAATGTTTGTCGATGGAGGAGAGACGGGAAAGTCGTTCCGCACAAGATTGGAGGGATCATCTATTACTCAACAGCAAAACTAGAAACCTTAAAACAATCAAATCACCTGATATATGGACCAAGAGATGATGAAAGTGGAAATCCTAGCCTGGATGTTCAACGAGCTGTCGCTTCAAAATCTGGAAACACTTCAGCAAATGGCGAAGGCGATGCTCAAAAGAGTTCAAAATCCGGAAGAAGAAAAAAGACCTTACCCACCACTTAACGATTAACCAAATGACAGCAAAAGACAAAGATCTTATTGACAGGGCGAGCAGGCTTCACTACACGGAGTGGTACCTCGCCAGCCAGATGGCCAAGGAGGCCGACACCATTAAGGCGCAGGAGACGCTGAATGACATTTCAAAAAGGCTTTACCACAAAGAAGAGGCATCCTGCGAACTGATCTGAAGAAAAACCCACGGCGGGATAAGGCCGGAGTTCTTTTTAGCAACTGTTTTTAATTGAGTGAGCCGTGGTATACGTCCCCGGCACATAGCGGGGTGGAGCAGTGGTCAGCTCGCGGGTTTCATAAGCCCGAGGTCGAAGGTTCGAATCCTTCCCCACGCTACAAAATGCAGAAACTATTTAAAAGTTAGAAAATGACTGAAAAGCAAAACCAACAGGAACAACAGCAGGTGGAACACAAAAAAGG
>CAZQRG010000067.1:0-4112 GCA_964595745.1 uncultured Candidatus Saccharibacteria bacterium
TTTTTCGCCACGAAAAAGCGCCGGAATAAATTCTTTGAAAGTTTTTTGACTTAATCTGCTAAATTGTTTGGTAACGTGAGAGAACGAAATGACAGAGTTGTTTTGGGGAGTCTTGGATTTTGGGAACGTTAGAGGATTAGATTTCATTTTGGTTAGTTTATTTTACCTTATGACGTATAAAATTTATATTCGGAAGTAATTTTCAACTGAAAATTGACATTGCTCTAAAAACAATTGTTTAAATAAATTTAAATTATTTTGTTCGTAAAAAAGTAAAGTAGCTTCTTTATAAAGATTTTCATCAACACTTCGCAATGGTAAAGGGAAACTACCATTGGCGATTAAAACGGCATTACCTAATATTCGGCTAGTACGTTTGTTGCCATCTTCAAAGGGTTGAATGTAACTAAGAAGAATAATTGAAAGCAATGATTTAGCAAAAATATTTTGAGTTTTATTAATTAAGTTACAGAAATTATCAATAGCTTCAGTAATTTGGAATTGATTGTCTAACGGCTTAAATTTTGTGCCAGTAATACCAACCAGAGTTTTTCTAATATTTCCAGTTATGCCTAAATTATTAGTAATTATTTTATGCAACTGTTCTATTTTTGAATGGTTGAGTTGTTTAAAAATGTTTTTATTTTCGAAAACAAAATCCAAAGCTTTTTTGTGATTTAAAAGCATAATAGCTTCTTCTTTTTGTTTACCTTCGGTTTCATTGCCTTCTTTAATTAAACGTTCAGTTTCTAACAAAGTATAGGTGTTGCCTTCAATGACACTGGATTTCCAACTAAGTTCGATAGTAACTCGTTCAATTTCTTTTTTTATTATGGTTGGTGACAATTGAGAATAGTTTTTCTTAAACTTTTTTAAAAGTGTTTCCAGTTGTGATTCTTCTTTTGAATTAAAGAGGGAAAAATTCGAAAGCTGAGAAAAAATTTTAGTATTGAAATTGACCAGAATGTCTCTTTTATCTGTTTCTATTTTAAAATAATTTTGATAATCAATAGGTCGGGAAAATAAAGTTTTGGGCAATAAAGAGTATTGAGTGGCTGGACCGTTACCGCTTCTATTGATATATTTAAGGTCGACTAACTTAGAAAGATCACGCGAAATTGTAATTAAAGAAATTTTTTGATTAAGCTTGGTAAGAATCTCTTTTGGGCTAATAAATTGTTCCGGTTTAAAAATTTCCAGAATTTTTGACTGACGGTCATTAATATTTTTCATGAATAAATCATATCATGTTAAATGAATAATCACATCATTTTGATATGATTATTTTGGTGTTTTGATAAGATTTTTAAGTATTGACATTCGTGTTTAAATAAATTGTTATTGATTTATTTAAATTGCGCAATAATCGCACAAGGAAAAATGATTTCGAATCTGGTAAACTGTGTAAAACTGTAAATAGATTGCATTTGTTAGGAATGCAATAATATATGATACAATTAAGTCAATTAAGTGTATCATATATTGATACAATTAAAGTAATTAATCGTATCAAAATAAGGAATATATGGCAAATTATATTTGGGAATTAGCAGACTGGCCAAAATTTAAATGGGATGAAACTGTATTATTGTCTAGCTTGAGTACTGCCCGATTGAGACAAGGAAAATTAATTCAAAAGATTTCCGGTTTACTGGAATTAGATTCAAAACAAGCAGAAGCTCGGATATTTGAAGCAGAGGCGTTAAAAACAACACAGATAGAAGGTGAAAAATATAATCCGGAATCAGTTAGATCTTCTATTCATCGACGGTTAGGACTTGATTATGCCGGGTTACCACAAACAGAACGACAGATAGATGGTTTGATTGAGGTTCTTTTTGATGCAACACATAATTTTGATGAAACTTTGACAGTTCAACGTCTTTATGGGTGGCAGGCAGCATTATTTCCAACCGGATATTCTGGTCTTCAAAAAATTGAAACTGGCCAATTTAGAAATGATGCTAATGGTCCTATGGAAGTTGTTTCCGGTTCAATTGGCAGAGAAAGAGTTCATTATCAAGCTCCTCCAGCCGAAAAAATTTCTCATGAGATTAAATTGTTTCTTTGTTGGTGGAGTAATCAATCATTATCATTAGATGGGATTATTCGTGCCGGAATGGCTCATCTTTATTTTGTTACCATTCATCCGTTTGATGATGGAAATGGACGCATTGCCAGAGCCTTAACTGATATGGCGATAGCTCAGGATGATAAGTTGAATAAACGGTACTATAGTTTATCGACGGAAATATTGAAAGATAAACAAACGTATTATAGGATTTTAGAACAGTCACAAAAAGGTAATTTAGATATAACTAATTGGCTTCTTTGGTTTATTGACTGTTTCTCATCAGCTTTAGTGACTTCTGAAAATTTATTACAAGATGTTTTTAATAAAGCTGATTTTTGGCATAAACACCAGATGATGGAAATAAGCGCAAGGCAGAAAAAAGTTATTAATAAAATCTTGGATGCCGGTAAAGATAATTTTTTGGGCGGATTAACTACAAGAAAATATATGGGGATGACCGGAATAAGTCGTATTACTGCTATTCGTGAAATTAATGATCTATTACTAAAAAATATTTTGATTCAAAATAAAGGTAAGGGGCGAAATGTAAATTATTCCATTAAGTGGTAGGAGAAAAATGTTTGGGGGATTGGTATTTTAAAAATATGGAACTAGATTTTGGAAATTTTGTCCGAAGGAGATTGACTTTTTGGATTGTAGTGTATATATTACAGACATTATAGTTTTTTTATAAAGAAAAATTATGTTAAGGCAAGAAACGTTGTTGGTGACTGCGAGTGTATCGAGAAAGTGTTTAGATGCTATTCATGGCAATGAAGGAACTTCTGTATATTTATATGACAGTAATTTCAGAGAGACTTTGTCTGAAGGTTATAAAACCGCCAAAGATAAGTCTTCATTTTTTCATCTGCGTGGTTTGATGGAAGATTTTCCCGGTTTAGAAAGTGAGAAGGAGGTAAAGGCAAATTTTGTGGAATCTAGAGATTTTGATGATTTTTATGGTCGACTACCAAAACAAATGCAGGAAGTTATTGATAATCCTTCTGTTCGATTATTACCAGTAATATCGGCAATTAAATCTTCAGAAAGCCGAGGGTTGATTGTTGGCAGCGGGACTAAAGATATTATTAAAGATATTGACAAGTCGGCTGTAGGCATGGCGGTGGAAGGTTTTTTCCTTCTTTTTGTTGGAAGAAGAATGACTTTTCTTACTACAGGAGCTGAGGTAAAAAAAACAGGGGTTGTTAGTGGAATAAGCCATGCAATTGTTTCTCCCGGGGCTACATTGGAAGAATTGGGCGATTTTAGGAGACGTCTAACAAAAGATGCTGCGGATATAAGTGCTTTGCCGCCTTTGTTGGTTACATCTGATATGGTGATTGCACGCGGCGGTGTGGCTACTTTTTGTTTGTAATAAATCTAGAATAAACCGATTATTGTTCAATAAGTATTGGGCTTTCTATATATTGTCGGCAAAGATTTTTTCGCGGGATTTGAAATAGACAAAACCAATAAATAGTGTGATTAGAGAAACTCCCAAACCAATGGCTAAACTGGAATATTTTGGTTCTCCCCCACCAAGGATAACTTGACGATAAGCGTTGATAAAAACTGACATAGGATTAATTTGATAAAGAATTTTATATTTAGCGGGAATAGCATCGGCGGAGTAAATAACCGGAGTGGCATACATCCAAAGGAGTAAGATCATACTTAAAAGATATTGAATGTCGCGGTAAAGTAAATTGGCAGCAGAAAAGAAAAGGGATAGACCTAGGGTAAAAATTTGTTGAATTAAAAATATAGGAATAACCCAAAGAATATTCCAGTTGATGGGTAAATGGTAAAAAACCATATAGGCCACCAAAATGCTTAGGGCAAAAATAAAGTCGATAATTTTGGCAAAAATAGTAGAAATTACTAAAATAGTTCGGGGAAAATAAATTTTGGTAATTAAACTGCCGGATCCAACCAAAGATGAGGCAGCTGAACCAAGAGAATTGGCGAACAAATTCCAAGGTAAAAGAGCCACAAAAAGGAAAATTGAATAAGGAATGTTGGCGGCGGCAAAAGTAGG
>CAZQRG010000068.1:0-4089 GCA_964595745.1 uncultured Candidatus Saccharibacteria bacterium
TCCATCTGCATACTGTAAAAGTGCTAAATGTGCACTCCTATTAGGATCAAAGTACAAACCTAATACATTCGCATTTACTCCAAATTTGTCTCTTTTAAAATCTATAACCCTGACTCTTCTCTTAAAACCACCTCCTCTATGCCTTATCGTAATCTTTCCTTGATTATTCCTACCAGATTTCTGGTTTTTAGAAACAGATAGCTTCTTTGGTCCACCAGATTTCTCTAGCATAGACCTATCTTCTAATCTTGTTCCCCTACGACTCGAAGTTGTTGCTTTAAATATTCTTACTCCCATTATTATTGTATATTTAAGAATTCATCTATCTTGTCACCTTTTTTAAGTGTAACAACGGCTTTTCTTTTATCACTTTTTCTAAATGACTTATTACTCTTCCAATCTTTAGTTCTCTTACCAGGTCTAATTGTAATATTTACATTCAAGACCTTAACCTTGTATTTACTCTCTACAGCACTCTTAATCTCTATCTTGTTAATACCACTATCAACAAAGAAAACATATTTGTTACTCTCATTTGCAAGAGAGTAACTTTTCTCTGAAACTACTGGTTTTAACAATATCTCTTTATTTTCCATTTATTAATCTACTTTCTAAAATATTAACAGCCTCTTTTTCAATCAATATCTCCTTACAATTAACAACATGTTTAACATTTACTCTCATAGGAGTTAAGATTTTCATATTCTTGTTATTTCTTAATGCTAACCTTATCTTCTCATTATCAGATATTATCAATGTCTTTTCAGTTATACCCTTCATTACTGTACTTCTAATATCTTTCAATTCCTTATTTGAATCTGTATTAAAGAATTTAATAGCATCATTTCTATTTCTTTCCGAAAGTACAATACACATAGCCTTTCTAACCATCCCCTTATTAATACTCCTTTTCCAATTCTTGATATTTGGACCAAAGGTAACACCACCCTTAACCCATAAAGGTGACCTTATTGATCCAGATCTTGCCCTACCTGTTCCTTTCTGTTTCCATGGTTTTTTACCACCTCCTGATACATCACCTTTTCCTTTTACAGAGGATGTACCTTTTCTTTCGTTATTAAGGAATACAAAAAGTACCTGTGCAATTAAATCTCCATTGTATGGAACATTCCATACCTTTGGATTTAATTTCACTTCTTCTGTTTTTTGTTTTTTAACCTTCTCTTCCATTATTAATTCTCCATATATATTTTTATTAAATCTCCATTAGAACCAGGTACTGGACCACTAATCAAAAGATATGTATCTTTTATACCAACAACCCTTTTATTCTTAATAGTTACTTTCTCTGATCCCATTCTTCCACCCATTCTTGTACCCTTAAACACTCTTCCTGGATCCGCACCTGCACCTATTGAACCTGGTGCTCTTAATCTATCTGATTGTCCGTGTGTTCTAGGTCCACCTTTAAACCCATGCCTTTTTACAACACCAGCAAAACCCTTACCTTTAGATTCACCACTTACAGTAACTAAATCTCCCTCATTAAAAGTTTCCGCAACTAAATCATTTCCAATCTTAAATCCTTCAGGTAACTCTCCATCTAGAACCCATTTATGCATTGGAACATATCCTAGATCTTTGTACTGACCTATTTGTGCCTTAGTAGCCTTCTTTCTATTACCTAATCCCAATTCTATTTTTCCAATTTTAACATTAGCGATCCTACAACCAGCAACATCAACAACAGTAACAGGTATTGCCCTGTCTTTTACATATATTCTTGTCATCCCTTTTTTTATTCCTAATATTGCTTTCATATATCTATTATTGAATTTCGATACCAACACCAGCAGGCATTTGAAGATGCTGCAATGCATCTATTGTCTTTGGGGTCGGATCGATGATATCTATTACTCTTTTATGAGTACCTATCTCAAAGTGTTCCATTGAACTCTTGTAGATGAATGGAGACCTATTAACTGCTAACTTCCTCTTTCTTGTTGGAAGAGGAATTGGACCAGCTACCTTTGCACCTGTACTTATGGCAGTCTCTATAATGCTTTTAGAAGATCTGTCCAATACTACAGCGTCATATCCTTTTAACTTCACTCTAATTTTTGCACCTATTTCACTCATTCTATCTTAAAGAGCTAAATTAAATTTTAAAGTACAGGGAGGATTTCCCTCCCTGTTTACTTTCTTACTTAAGAACCTCTGTTACTATACCCTTACCAACTGTAGAACCACCCTCTCTAATTGCAAAACTCTGACCTTTTTCAATTACTACTGGAGCCATTAACTTAACAGAAAATTCTGTATTATCTCCAGGAGCAACCATCTCTATTCCCTCTGCCAATGTTACTTCACCAGTTACATCTGCTGTTCTTACATAGAACTGTGGTTTATACCCAGTTATAAATGGAGTGTGTCTACCACCCTCTTCTTTACTTAGTACATATACCTCAGCTTTAAATTCTGTATGTGTCTGTACAGAACCTGGTAGAGAAAGGGTTTGACCTCTTTCAACATCAGTTCTCTTTAGACCTCTTAACAGTATTCCTACGTTATCACCTGCTTCACACTCTTTCATTGATTTGTTGAACATCTCAATACCAGTAGCTGCGGTCTTTTGTGGTTTTCTACCCATACCTAATATCTCTACTTCAGCATTTAGCTTTAATACTCCTCTTTCAATTCTTCCTGTTACAACTGTACCTCTTCCCTCTATAGAAAAGACATCTTCAATTGGCATTAAGAATGGTTTCTCAACATCTCTTGGAGGAATCTCCATATATTCATCTACTGCTTTTATCAATTCTCTAGCAGATGCTAATCCTTCCTCTTCTCCCTTTTGTGCACTTAATGCATCTCCAATTATTATTGGAGCATTTGCATCATATCCATATTTCCCCAAAAGATCTGATACATCAGCTTTAATTAATTCTAATATCTCATCATCAGCACTTCCAAATTTGTTTATAAAAACAACCATCTTAGGAACACCAATCTGCTTTGCCAAAAGGATATGCTCCTTTGTTTGAGGCATAGCACCATCATCTGAAGATACTACTAATATTGCACCATCCATTTGAGCTGCACCAGTAATCATATTTTTAATGTAGTCTTTGTGTCCTGGACAATCTACTAATGCGTAGTGTCTAGTATCTGTTTCAAATTCTACATGTGCTACTGCAACAGTAATAGATTTTGCTCTTGACTCTGGATCTTTATCCAGTTTATCAATCATTTTTTCTTTCTCAGGTGAGAAAGCGTTAAGAATACCTCTAACCAAAGTTGTCTTACCGTGATCGATATGACCTAAGGTTCCGATATTCATATGTGGCTTTGTTCTTGTAAAGTCTGCCATAGAATATATTTAATTAATTTATATATTTATATATTAACAACAACACAATACTCTCTATTTAATATTTTTAAAGAGTCTGCGTTGAATATTATCAAAAAGACCCAATATATGCAAGTGTTTAAAGTGTATTTTGATATATATGGGATACTCTTAATACAAATTTTCTATTTTTTTACTCCAGCTACCTCTTCTGCTACATTTTTTGGTACCTCTGCATAGTGAGATGGTTCAATACTAGCACTACCTCTCCCACTTGTTATCGATCGCAGTTCACTTGTATATCCAAATAGCTCAGAGAGAGGAACTAGTGCATTGATAACAGTAATACCATTACCAATATCCTCTGTACCTTGAATCTGACCTCTCTTACTACTTAAAGAACCTGTAACATCACCCATATGCTGTTGAGGAACCTCTACTGCTACATCCATAATTGGTTCTAAGAGAATAGGGAGAGCCCTTCTACATCCATCTTTAAATGCCATAGAGGCTGCAACTTTAAAGGCTGCTTCAGACGAGTCTACCTCATGATATGAACCATCAAATAGGGTCACTTTTATATCTACCACAGGATATCCCGCAACAACACCAGCTCTCAAAGATTCCTCCACACCCTTTTTTACTGCAGGTATATACTCTCTTGGTATTACACCACCCTTAATAGCATCTATAAACTCAAAACCTTTTCCCTTTTCATTAGGCTCAATCTTCAACCAACAGTGACCATACTGACCTTTACCACCAGACTGCTTAATGTA
>CAZQRG010000069.1:0-4075 GCA_964595745.1 uncultured Candidatus Saccharibacteria bacterium
GATGGGTTACTACTACTCCGGAATGTCAAAATATTCATGTAATTCCTGGACAAACAACATTAGTAAATATTGGTAATGTTATTCTTACAGATATACATGGATTTAAATGGAGTGACTTCAATGGTAACGGAGAAAGAGATTGTATTGGAAATGGAGGAAGTATTGAAATAGCGAGAGGTACTTGTGAACTAGAACCCTTACTTTCTGATTGGACAATTAATCTCTTTAAATGGAATGGAGACGGGTATGAGTCGGAACCATTTAAAACAATGGATACCAATAATAGTGAAGAAGAATATGGATGGTATTGGTTCGAAGACCTTCTTCCAGGAAAATACAAAATATGTGAAGTACAACAGGATGGCTGGACACAAACATATCCAATTAATGAAATAGGGAATTGTCATGAAATAACCTTGCCACTTGAAAGTGATTCTATAAACACACTCGTTAGCTTAAACTATGTAGCTGGGCCTCAATATGATTTCGGTAATACGATAGATCCAAAATTAGAGATCCAGAAATCAAATGATACGGGTGGAGCAGGTATGATTGCTGGAGATACAGTTGTGTTTACAATAAAAATATTAGCACCAGAAATCATAGAAGATGGTGGTATATATCAGATCAAAGATGTTAAAGTTAGAGATATAATGCCATCAGGTTTCAAATATCAAGGAGGTAGTTGGACTGCAATCTCATCTATAAGAGGAGATCTCAAAGCTTCTCTTGTAACAGTTGATCCAATATATGCAGTTGATAATGCAGGTAATTGGTTACTTGGAGATATGGTAGAGGGAGAAGTAATTACTCTTACATATACAACAAAAATATCGCTACTTCAAGATCCTGGACTATACAAAGATCTCGCATGGACAAGTGGAGAATCTGTATTGGGTGCATCAGTATATGGAAATAGTGATTCAGGAATATTTGTAGGAACAGAGGTACTAGTAGTTGAACCAGAGGGAATAGAAGAGGGAGAAGTATTAGGTGCTTCTATCGAACTACCAAGAACAGGTGCTCAAACATATCTAACATTAGGTGCATTAATATCTATGATATTAGGATTCATACTACTCGTATTTAACCCAAAGAAAAAGATTGGGAAATTAATAATAGCAGGGGTATTACTCTTAGGTGTATTCGGATTTATTAAACCAACACCTATGTACGCTTCTACTCCAAATATAAATGTACAGATTGAACAACCAGAGTCGCCTACAAAAAAGAGTAGCTTTAATATTGGGTTTGTAGCACTAGACCTATTAGATAGGGACCTATCAGTACAATGTTATAAAGATGGAGATATACCATTTAATCCTGTATACAATGGGAATAATGGAAACTGTGTAGTTGACTCTTCAATCATTTCAGCAAGTGGAACATACCATTTCTATGTCAAAGCAAGTGCAGGAACAGAATCGAGGAATTCAGATGTAGTTACAGTAGTAGTTGATTTAGAGAAACCTCTACCTGTAACAAACTATGTAAAAACAGAAGGTGTATGTACATATATACTTACATTTAAAACAGCAAATGATGGTAGAACATCTAAAGTAGAAATATTTAGATCAAGCACACAACCATTTACAGCTAACGCTTCTACATTAATTGATACATTAACAGTTGGGCCAAACACAGCTGTAACATATGCAGATGATGACCCATTAGACTGTACTAAAGAGTACTACTATGCAATTAGAGCATTAGATGATTTAGGAAACTTCTCTAGCTTTGTTACAGATAATATTGTAACAGTAATACAAGGAACAACTGCAACAACAGTTACTGTTAATGGAGAAACAGGAGAGGTAGCAGGAGAGGAGACTACTGCGGGCGAGGAAGGTGAAGAGAATCCTGACCAAGAGGAAGAAGACAACGGAGAGGTAAAAGGAGATGAAGATGAAGAGAATGGAGAGGATAAAGATGGAGAAGAAGATGATACAGACGAAACTTTCTGGAATAAATATAAGTATGTAATAATTGCAGCAGCAGTGGTAGTATTAGGAAGTGCAGGATATTCATATGTTAGAAGAAAAAAGTAAATCAAAAGTAGGATACTCAAAGTACTTGGGTATCCTACTACTCCTTGTTGGAGTAGCTATTCTCTTTTTCACATATCAACCATTAATATGGTCATACTTTGATTACAAATTTTCTCCCAAACCTATTGAAGAGATAAAAGTTGAAGTTACCCCTAAAGGAGAAGAAATTACCACAGAGATTGAAAAAGATACAGAGATAGTATTTGTAAACAGTGACTTTGGACTCTACATACCCAAAATACAAGCGAATGCTAAAGTATTAAAAAATATTGATCCATACAACGAGGAAAGGTACAGTACTGCCTTAATATATGGAGTAGCCCATGCAAAGGGAAGTGCACTTCCCAATGAAGATGGAAATGTATTTCTGTTTGCTCACTCAGCTGTAAACTTCTATGAAAGAAGAAAGTACAATGTATATTTCTACCTACTAAATGAATTAGAAAAAGATGACCCAATATATGTAAGTTACCAAGGGGAGATATATAACTACAAGGTATTAGAAGTTAAAATAGTGAATCCAGAAAATACCCAGTATCTTGAGAAATATTTAGATCAAGATACCCTTACTCTTATGACATGTTGGCCGGCTGGTGCAAATATTAAGAGAACTATTGTAGTTGCAATTAGGGATACAGAGTAAAAAAATATTCAAATATCCTGTAAAATACATAAATATATTTTTACATATTAAAAGATATGACAATATTAGATGGTAAACAAACAGCATTAAAAATATCTGAAAAGATACAAAAGGATATACAGGAGTATCTTAATTTAGATAAAAGAGTTCCTCAACTAGATATATTGCTTGTAGGTAATGATTTTGGTAGTCAAAAATATGTAGAAATGAAATCTAAAAAAGCTCAAGAGTTAGGAATACAGTGTAATGTACATAACTTTGAAGAAAGTGTACAAGAAAGTGAGTTAATACAGTTGGTAGAAGATTTAAATATAGATACTAATGTAGATGGAGTAATGGTTCAATTACCACTTCCAAAGCAAATTAACGAGAGTAATATTTTAGAAAAGATATCTCCATTAAAAGATGTAGATGGTTTAACATCTGTTAATTTAGGAAAACTTTTTAAAAATGATCCAACAGCAATAGCTCCAGCTACAGCAAAAGGGATATTAGAGTTACTTAAAGAGTACAGTATTGATATAGATGGTAAAACTGCTGTAGTAATTGGAAGAAGTGATATTGTTGGATTACCAGCAGCAGCACTACTACAAAATGAGAATGCAACAGTAACAATATGTCATTCACATACTCAAAATCTCAGAGAGATATGTAAGACAGCTGATATTCTAGTTGTAGGTATAGGAAAACCAGAATATATTGATAGGGAATATGTAAAAGAAGGAAGTGTCATAATAGATGTGGGAACAAATAAAAATGATGAAGGGAAATTGGTTGGGGATGTTAATTTCGAAAGTGTTAAAAATATGGTCTCATATATTACTCCTGTCCCTGGTGGTGTTGGCCCTATGACAATTGCATGCTTACTCAGTAACTTAATTGATGCTTACAAAAAGAATGTATAAAGAGGATATCATTTTTAAATATATAAAGGATGAAGCTAGAAGACAGAAAGAGGGTATAGAGTTAATAGCTTCTGAAAACTATGTAAGTGAAAATGTCCTTAGAGCAATGGGTAGTATTCTTACTAACAAATACTCGGAAGGATATCCAGATAAAAGGTACTATGGTGGTAATGAATATATTGATGAGATTGAGAAAGAATGTATATCTAGAGCAAAAGAGGTATTTAAAGCAGAGCATGTTAATGTACAACCTTACTCTGGTTCTCCTGCTAACTTAGCAGTTCATCTAGCATTTTTAAATCCAGGAGATAGAACAATTGGTATGGATCTATCTGCGGGTGGTCATTTAACGCATGGTTTTAAAGTTTCAATTAGTGGCAAATACTTTGATTCAGTTAGTTATGGTGTAAACAAAGATGGATATATTAACTATGATGAAGTGCGTAAGATAGCACTAGAGCATAGACCAAAATTAATAT
>CAZQRG010000070.1:0-3930 GCA_964595745.1 uncultured Candidatus Saccharibacteria bacterium
ATGATTACAGGATTCATGTCTATGCTAATTATCTCGGGATATGTGACTAACATTCTTTGAACCTTATCTATCATTTCAATAAGTTTCTGTTTTGCCAGAGGAGTCTTTCCTCTATATCCATCAATAATTTTAACAACCTTCGTTTGGTTTAACTTCTTGATAATATTTTTAACAGTTTCAGGAACAAGTATATGCTCTATATCTTTGTAAACCTCAGTATATATTCCACCTTGACCAATAGCCATTAAATGACCAAAACCTAAACCTCCCTTTTGGTATATATCTATTCCTCCCTCTCTATTGGCTCCTATAAAAAATTCTACTTTTGGTTCAATCATTTCCTGTATTAGAATTTCTGGAGATTTTTTACCTATAGATTTTTCAATATTAGTTGATAATTCATCAAACCTATCTTGTAATTCAGAGATTGTTCGGATATCTAAAAATACTCCTTTAAAATCAGTCTTATGTGCTAAATCTTTTGAAGTCGCTTTTATAACAACTGGGAAGTGTTTACTCGCAAATTCAATAGCCTCATTAATATTTGCCGTTATTAATTGGTTTGGTAATTGTATTCCAACCTCTTTAGCTATTTTTTCTGAGATATTATCAGGAAGAATTGTTATTTCATCAGTTAATGTCTCTAATAACGCTTTTCTATTTCTTCCTTTTAATGTTAAATCTGATATATTTCTAATATTTTTTTCTGTTTCGTGAATAACAAAATCTGTAACTTTACTGATTAATCTCATTGTATCTTCAATATTGTTTGAGACATACATACCGTATGCTCTAAGTATCTTGTTACCATCCTCAACATCATTACCACCCAAAAAACATGAGAAAATTGGTTTTGAGGTTTGTTTCTGAATATCAACTATACTCTTAGCAACACCCACGATATCTGTAATTAATTGGGGAGTAAGTATTACAACTAGGGAATCAACAGAAACATCATCAAGTAGTGTTTTTATTGTATATTCATATCTATCCAAAAGAGCATCACCTAATATATCAACAGGGTTATTAATATTAGACTGCTTAGGTAGAAATTTTGAAAGTTTATCTTTACTCTTATCTCCTATTTCTGCAAGAATTAAACCAAATAGTTCTGTAAAGTCTGTTGCCATTATTCCTGGGCCTCCAGCATTTGTTACAATACCGATTCCTTTGCCTTTTGGTAGCTTAGCTGCGCTAACAACCTTGATCATATCAAATAGCTCTTCAGAACTTTCTACCTTAATCAAGTTAGCCTTTTTAATAGCAGCAAGGGTTGTATCATATGAGGTAGCAAGAGAACCTGTGTGGGAAGATATAGCCTCCTTGGCTTTCTGAGAGCTCCCAGGAGCTATGATAATCATTGGTTTGGATGATCTCTGAGCTATCTCTACAAAATCTTTACCATCTTTAAACTCTTCTAGATATATAGCAATTGATTGTGTTTCTTTATCTTTTTGTAGATACTCAATTAGTTCATTTTCAGAAATATCAGCCTTATTACCAATAGATATAACCTTTGAAAAACCAATATTATCTCTAACGGCCATATCTAGTAAAGCTGTACAGAATGCACCAGATTGAGAGATAAATGCTGTAGAACCTTTTCCAGGATTCTTTCTCCCAAATGATAGGTTAAGATTAATGCTGTTATTTATTAATCCCAAAGTATTAGGACCAATTAATCTAATACCAGCATCTTTTAGTTTAGAAGCAATCTTTTCCTCTAACTCTTTTCCTTCCTCTCCTGTTTCTTTAAATCCAGAGGATATTACAATAACGATCTCAACCTTTTTCTTTATACAATCATCAACGACAGATTCAACAAATTGGGAAGGAATAACTATACAAACCATATCTAAACTACCTCCAATACTTAATAAATCAGGATAGCAAGTCTTCCCATCTATCTCTTTGTATTTTGGATTAACAGGAAATATCTTACCAGTATATCCACCCTCTATAACATTATTGTATATTACACTTCCTATTTTCTCTTTCTCTTGAGATACACCTACTACTGCAATACTTTTTGGAAAAAGAATTGTATCTTTCATATTATTGTAAATCATCTAATATATCTTTTGTATTATACACTTTTACTTCATCAACTAGTTCTGTCTTTTTATCAGCCCTATTTTTTAGATTTGAATAGTAATCTTTCATTTTACCATTTCTATATATTACTCCAGTATATATCTTCTCTTTATCAATTACTCTTTTTCTAGCAACTTCAATATCATCACTCTCATCTGTTTTAACAAGCTTCTTTTTTAAAAACTCTAAACTATTCTCTGGATTGTATGTTGGACAAACCTGTACTATCTCAATTACACTAAAACCTTTATGCTTAATTCCAGCCTTAATTATTTCTGATAGCTGTAATGGATCTCCTGAAAAACCTTTGGCATAGAAAGATGGAGAAAGACTTAATACTAATTCTCCAATATTTATAGCTCCTTCTGTTTTACCATCAGGAAATGCGTACATATCTTTTCCCTGTTTTGTAGTTGATGTGATTTGACCAGTTGTTAATGCAAAATTCTCATTATTATGTATTAATACGGTAATATCATAGTTAGATCTAATACCATGAATTAAATGATCAATACCCTCATGTAGACATCCCCCATCACCAATGTCAGCAATTGTTGTCATCTTTCTATTCGCAAGATGGGCACCAATAGCGAATGGTATTGATCTTCCATGTAATCCTTTTACTCTAAAGCCCTCTATCTTATCTCCTCCATTTCCATTACACCCTATATCAAAAGATATCATTACTTCACTTGGATGTTTTCCAAGCTCAATCAATGCACTCTTAAGTGCAATATGAATATTAAAGTTTCCACAACCTGGACACCAAGTGTTTTTAATATATGTATTGTAAATATTTTTATCTATTTTCATCTATTTAAAATATTTTAAGATATCATCTACAAAAAACGGTCTGCCATCAAATTTGTTTAATGTGTTAGATATGTAAAAATTAGACTCCTCTTTAATAAGTTTCCCAAGTCCACTACTTTGGTTATTTTCAATCAACACTATCTTAATGTCCTTTCTATTTAATTCTAAGATCTTCTCAAATTTAAGAGGATATATATATTTATAATGTAAGTACCCTATTCTTCTCTTACTTATCTTCATCGCATCTAGTACTGCATTTTTTGTACTTCCCATTCCCACAAAAACGACTGTAGGATCTTTGGGTCCATAGTATATAGGTTCAGGAATAGTCTTTCTTAATTCATTTATTTTTCTGATTCTTTTCTCTGACATATTTACAATTATTTCTTCGTTTTCAGTACTAATTCCATACTCATCATGTTCATCACTGTTAGTTAGGTATGTATTGTTCTTGTATTTGGGTAACCATCTTGGAGAAACTCCATTTTTTGTAATTAGATACCTTTTTTTACCATTTTGAGTTAAACCTCGTTCAATTGTTTGAGGAGTTGGTAATTTAGAAATATTAAATATAGATTCAGCTATGTGTTTTTCAGTAAGAAGAATAACTGGAATTTGGTAGATTTCAGATATGTTAAAAGCCTGTTGTATGAGCTCAAAAGAATCAATCGCATCACTAGCACAGAGTACACATCTTGGAAACTCCCCATGTCCAGAGTTGAGAGCAACATTTAAATCGGAAGCCCCACTCCATGTAGGTACACCGGTTCCTGATCCTGCTCTTTGACCTAAAACAATCACAAGAGGTATTTCAGTCATACCGGAGCATGAAATACTTTCTGTCATAAGATCAAATCCTCCTCCAGACGTAGCTGTAAAAGCTCTAGCTCCCATATACATACTTCCCATAACCATTTGAGCTGCTGTAATTTCACTTTCTGATTGTTTAACAAGAATACCTGTTTTTTCATATGTATCACCTAATATCTCAAGAATAGAGGTAGCAGGAGTCATAGGATAGGC
>CAZQRG010000071.1:0-3892 GCA_964595745.1 uncultured Candidatus Saccharibacteria bacterium
TTTGTAGTTCTATCCTGTCTATCCATCTAAAGGCAGTACTTTATGTATGTTAATATTCTAACTATATTATATAGAGTTTATGAGAATATATGTATTAATGTCAACAAGAGTATTTATATTGTTGTACAAAACAGTGTAAGACCAAGCTTTGGGTCTATCCTTCCAACCTTAATTTCATAATCAAGATTAGATAATTTCTCATATTTATTCGTTATCTTCTCCCAAGTATATTTTCTACCTGCTTCTATCAGTGGTCTAACAGTAAAAGGAGGTATTTTTAATATCGAAGCAATCTCAGAAGTACTATAGTTATTTGTTGAAAGATATTTTGTTAAAGTTATTAATCTAATATTTCTTACAATCATAGGGAAAATATATGTAGGCTCTATGGCTTGATTAAAAATCTTTTCTAATATACTTAAGGGTTTACCGTTATTAATATTCATTTCATCTAATAACCTCCAGATATCTTCTTCTAGTGTATCTTGTACAATCTCTTCAATATCATTTTTTTCAACCTTACCATCTTTACTTAATAATTGAAGTTTCTTAATGTTGTTTTCTAATCTCTCTGTATCATAGTTAGAATGTTGAGAAAGCAGGGTAACAAGTGTTGTGTCAATATCTAGGTTATATTTTTGACATCTCTCTTTTGCATATTTTATAAATGATGGTTTTGTAAATTTGTTGTACTCTTCAAGTAGGTTTTTAGATTTAAAGAATTTTACATATCTTGTTATTGAGTTAACCTTTTGATCTTCCCATATAACCATGTGATTCTCACTATTTTTTTCAATATATTCTAATACAGAGGGTATTAAATTCTCCCTATCTTTGTTTCTATACAATCTTTTTAAGAATATGACTCTTGGCGTATTAAAGAGAGACTGTGATGAGAGAGTATCCATTATCTTAGAACTATCAATTCGTTCTCCATCGATAAGGATATATTCAAAGTTTTTCTCTTTTAGCAATTCCTTAATTGTCAACTGAGCATTACTTAAAGAGAGATATGTTTCATTTCCTATGTACAGTTTATACATTTTTAATTTGTACTATCTTGAGTAATTTCCTCAACGACTAGTTGCTTACCCAAGAGTATAGTTATATCACCAGCTGTATTTGTTGTAAGGTATTCAGGCTTAATCTTATTTTGAGTATCAAAATATTTGGATAGTGTATCAACAGATCTTGAGAATTTATCAGTAGTATTAGAATATATATATATACCCTCTTTATCTTTAAATTTTGTACCTTGGAATCTAATATTTAAATATTTATACTTACTCTTTAACTCTTGAGTTTTTGTATTACTTTCTTGGTATCCTAGACCTGTATCATATACATATATTGAAGGATCTTCTGAATACAAAACTGGATAGGTAAGGGCTAATTTAAAATACTCATTTATCTTTGTATATTTACCCAGACCCTCTTTGGGTGCAATGGAGTATTCTACGTTAGGAAGATCAGCGGTAACTAATGAATAGTTTCCAATAGTTGGGTCAAGGACAAAAGAGTATGTGGAAGATGAGGAGGATTCATCTTTAAACGATTTTAAAATATTTACTCCTGCCTGAACATCCTCAAGAGAAAATTCTGAAACTTTTAAATTGTCTTGTATTGAACTAAGTAATGACATTAACTTTGTTGGATTGAGTAAAGTTTCAGTACTTAGTAATGCATCTTTAAAAGCATCCATTACTTTCTGTTGTCTTCTAGCTCTTGCGTAATCAGAACCCTCTCCATTTTGTTGAGAGTGTCTAGATCTTGCGTATTTAAGAGCAGTATCCCCATTCATTAATTGTGGACCCTTTGTAAAAGATATTTTTTGATAACTATTTCCAAGTGGGTATCTATAATCAGTAAAACTGTTTTCAACATTAACATATACTCCTCCAACAGAATCAATTAATTGTGTAAATCCCTTAAAATCAATCATTGCATTATATTGAATTTCTAATCCCACAATCTCTTCAACTATCTGTTCTAATACAACTAAGCCATTGCCATCTGCCTTTCTTTCATTAATTGAATAT
Source organism: uncultured Candidatus Saccharibacteria bacterium (assembly GCA_964595745.1). Taxonomy (GTDB): domain Bacteria; phylum Patescibacteriota; class Dojkabacteria; order SC72; family SC72; genus UBA2259. The sequence goes on from CAZQRG010000071.1 coordinate 2,040, forward strand.
GCTGCATTGATCTTATTAAAGTTATTTCTATCAGGATTTACCTTCGCAAGAAAATCTCTTGGTATGGAAATCATAACAATATCTTTTGTTTGGTGGTTATATGAAGCTACAATTATGACATCAGTATTCAGAAGTTTTGTGTTCTCTCTAGTATCAATCCCTACTAAAAGAACATTGGTATGGGTGCCAGTACTATCCTTTTTTAATTGTGGATCTTTCTTCTTTTCAATTAGTTGGCCAGGTGAAAAATCGAATCCTATATCTTTTCCTACCTTATACCCTTTATATACTAAATACATCCCAATCCCAAGTATTGCTATTAGAATTATTGATAAAGGAATAAAAATCCAAGATCTCTTTTTTTTAGATTCTCTTTTATCCATTTCTAATCTCACAGGTTTACTCTTAGCAATCTCTTTGTCTGTCATTTTTATTGAAACTTCCATTCTGTAAGAGTTCTAACTTATCTTAGATATTGTTGAATATTTTTGTTATGTTCACTTAGGGTTTTGCCATAGTGAGCATTACCCTCTGAATCATGAATGTAGTAATAATATTCGTTAGGTTTAGGATTTCTAACAGCATTAATTGCTTCTAACCCAGGATTACATATTGGAGTAGGCGGTACTCCTTGATATTTGTATGTGTTATACGGATTTTCTTTCTCCTTATCCTCTTTGGTAATTACATGATTCCAATCTTTTTCAGGATAGAGAAGAGTTGCATCGATTTGAAGTAACCAGCCCTCTGCATTTCTTCTTTTTATAATGTCAGCAATCATGGGTCTATCTTCCGAGGTATATCCCTCTCTTTCAACCATACTAGCAATTATTATATCTTCATATGTATCATTCAAACCAACTTTCTTTTTAAAATTGTCTATCAATTTTGTTATTACTTCTTGAGTTGTAGCCTCTATTGCAAAGGCATATTTATCTGGGAATAGGTATCCTTCTAAATCAGTAAGAGTGTATGGGAAACCTAATGTAGTTATATATTCTGAATTAGTTGTTAATACAAGGAATGCATCCTTGTTAAATGTTGTATTACTACCTTTAGATAGGTTAGAGGCTAGTATCTGTGCAATTTCATCTTTACGTAATCCCTCTGGAATGGTTACCCATATGTCCAATCCTCTTGCCTGTTGTATTGTTTCTGCTATCTCTTTGATACTGAGATTTTTTGGTATCTCATAGGTACCTGCTTGAATCTGTTGAGATATATCGTTTAATTTAAGATATACCTTAAAGTAATTAGCCCATTTTTCCTTTAGTATTCCAGACTCTACCATCTTTTGTATTATTGTATCTACAGATTCTCCAGTAAGAATTTGAAATGTTATCTTTTCAGAGCTCTCACTATTAGGTTGATCAATTACAGAGTCATAATTTTTTTTAACTAAGAATATTAATATTCCAACAGTAACTAAAGCTAAAAGGAATATTTTAAATATACTTTTCATTTTTCTTTTTTTTCAGAATTTAGAAAATCTTGAAGAAACAGTGTAGCAGATATCATATCAATTTTACCTTTAGAGGATCTGCTACTTTGTCCTAGAGATAGTAGCATATTTTGAGCTTGAATTGTAGAATAGCTTTCATCTTGAAATACTACGGGTATATTGATTAATTCAGAAAGTTTTCTTGCAAAAGCTTCAATTTTTTTTACCGATTTAGCATATGTATCTTGAAATACTTGGGGTTTACCGATAAGAATTGTTTTTATTTTATACTCTTCAACAACAAGTAAGATATCATCGAATAGCTCATTAAAACCTCGTCTTTTTGTTATCCTAAGGACATCAAGTGGAGAAGCAACAATACCTTTACTATCAGATATGGCTAGTCCAATTT
>CAZQRG010000072.1:0-3892 GCA_964595745.1 uncultured Candidatus Saccharibacteria bacterium
AAGGAATTAGATATGAGGGTGAGTATGTTAGAAGAAAGAGTTCTAAATCAGGTGTTACAGCAACTAAATAAATATGAATAAAAAAGATAATAGACAAAAAAGAAAATTACATATTAGAAAGACATTAAGTGGTACTTCTATTAAACCACGAATATTTGTTTTTAAGAGTAATAGATATTTCTATAGTGGTGTAGCTGATGATGATAAATCTATTGTTCTAATGAGTAAGATGTGTAAAAAGAATAGTGAAGAGATAAAGAAGATGGGAAAGAAGTTTGCAACTGATTTTAAGAAAAAGAAATTAGAGGTAGGAGTATTTGATAGAAGTGGGTATAGATATCATGGATTAATTGCAACCTTTGTAGATGAATTAAGAAGTAATGGAATTAAGATTTAGTTAAATATTATAAATGTCTGAATATTTTAAAGAAAAAAGAGAAAGAATATATGATAAGAAGACAGTCTCTATTCGAAGAGTTGCCAAAGTAACGAAGGGTGGAAAGAGATTAAGATTTAGTGCTATGGTTGTAGTTGGAGATCATAATGGTTCTGTTGGAGTAGCATTGGGTAGAGGTGCTGATACTAAGAGTGCTGTTGAAAAGGGAGAGAGAATTGCTACAAAAAAATTAACAAGAATACAGTTAGCAGGAGATACCATACCACATGAGTTAATGTTTAAGAAAGGTGCATGTAGAGTAATTCTTAGACCTGCAAGACCTGGTACCGGTGTTATAGCTGGATCATCTGTAAGAACAGTTTTAGAATTAGCGGGTATAGATAATGTATATGGAAAATTAATTGGTACAACCGACCCTATTGCCTCTGCATATACAACATTTGAGGCATTAAAGAGTTTAAGAAATAGTAGAGTGTTAGAAAGAATGAGTAATATGAGAGATAGAGTTGAATTGAAGAAAGAGAGTGATAAAGAGAGAAAGATTAAGGAAGAGAAGAGAAGAGCAAAGAAAAGAGCAGAGGAAAAAGAAGATAAAAAGGTTGTTCGTGGTAGAAGAGGATATCAAAGAAAAGAGTATAAGAAATAAAGTAAATATAAATAATTATGTATTTAGAAAATATCCCAAAAAGAAACAATAGAACAGAAAGTGGAAAAAGATTAGGTAGAGGGTACGGGTCTGGTGTTGGAGGTCATACCTCTACTAGAGGGTCTAAGGGTCAGAAATCTAGAGCTGGGCATAAATCATTAATGTTTTTTGAGGGTGGTAATGTACCATTCTTTAGAAGAATGCCAAAATTTGCTGGATTTAAGAGGGTTAAGAAAATAAATGCTACTGCAATAAATCTAGATATATTAGAAACAAACTTCAAAGATGGAGATACAGTATCTTTAGATACCTTGAAAAAAAAGGCTTTAATAGCACAAACTACAACATCTGTTAAAATATTAGGTGATGGGAATATTACTAAGAAAATAACAGTAGATGGTATCCCTTTGTCTGTAAATGCTGAAAAGAAAATTGGAAAAGCAGGTGGTTCTATTAAGTAACCTCTATTTACAATGAACAAAATTTTAGAAACTGTTAAGAGAATATTTAATTCAGAAGAAATAAGAAAGAAGATACTCTTTTCTTTCATTATCTTACTTGCCTACAGACTATTAGCAGCTATTCCTGTTACAGGTATTCCAGCAGATGCAATCACTCAGCTGTTTGAAGGAAGCAACTTCGGAGATTTACTTTCAACTGTGTCTGGTGGTGTATTAGAAACAGCATCTATTGCTGCTATTGGACTTAGTCCATATATTAATGCATCTATTACATTACAACTTCTTGGAACCGTTATACCTAAATTAGAAGAGTTAAGCAAAGAGGGACCAGAAGGAAGAAGATTGATTAGTATGTATACCAGGTTATTAACAGTACCCTTTGCAATAATGCAGTCCTTTGTAATATATTCCACACTTAGAGGATTTGGTTTGGTTGATCAGTTAGAGCCTATTGCGCTTATTGCTATGGTAGCTACACTTACTGCAGGTTCTGTTGTTGTTATGTGGTTTGCAGAATTGATATCTGAAAGTGGTGTAGGTGGTGGTTCTTCATATCTAATTTTCCTTGGTATTATTGCTGGTATTCCAGGAACTATTAGTAGCAATTTCAGATTAATGGATCCTTTGCAAAAGACTGTATTTATAGCAGTTACACTTCTTCTTATCGTTTCTGTTGTATATATTTCAGAAGCACAGAGGAGAGTAAGAGTTCAGTACTCAAGAAGGGTTAGAACTGGTGGTGCAATGGATAGCTATATCCCAATCAAGCTAACACAGTTTGGTGTTATGCCAGTTATTTTTGCAGTCTCACTTCTGTCATTTCCACAATTAATAGGGAAGTTTATTTTAAGTAGAGATCTGGGTGATAAGGTTATTGATATTACTACTAAAGCTATGACTCTTTTGGATAATCCATATTTTAATAATATATCAACCTTTCTTTTTATCGTTGGTTTCGCATTCTTCTACCTTACAGTAGTATTTAAGACAGATGATTTAGCTGAAAATCTTCAGAAACAGGGTGGCTTTATACCTGGTATTAGACCTGGAAAAAATACATCTGCATATCTTAAACATGTAGCATTCAGATTAGCAGCTGTCGGTGCTCTATTCCTCGGTTTCATATCTATACTTCCTAATATTCTAATATATCTTAATTTTATGACAGTAACTGTTATTACTGGTACAGGTCTATTAATTATGGTTAGTGTTGTATTAGATATTAGAAGGCAGGTATCTTCAATGATAGTGGTAAGAGATTACTCTAGATACATGTAATATCTTTTTTGTGATATCATCAATATATATAAATATATCAACATATTAATGTATGAAAACAATACTTTTTCATGGTCTCTCGGGTAGTGGTAAAGATACTCAAGTAGAGTTACTTGTAGAAAAATATGAATTTGAGAGTATAGCCACAGGAGAGATGTTTAGAACAATGTATAAAGAGGGCGATATAGAGGCAATAAAGGCATATAGCTACTGGTCATATGGGAAATGGGTACCTAACGAACTAGTGTATGCTATGTTGAATAAATGGATATTAAGATATGATAATCAAAAAAACTGGGCATTGGTTTCTGTTGTTCGAGATTCTGGGCAGATAGGGATGCTAGATGAGACTTTAAGTAATTTCGGAAGAAAATTAGATCATGTAGTTCATTTCACTCTATCAGAAGAGGATGTCCTATCAAGACTTTCTTTAAGAAGAGTGTGTCCAAATTGTGATACAACATATCATGAGAAATATAAACCAGAAAGTGTTAAAGGATATTGTGATAAATGTGGTACCAAACTAATAAAAAGAGAGGATGACGCGGAAGATAGGATAAGAAGTAGAATTATGGAGTACAATCGAACAATAGTACCTATTCTTGCAAAGTATAAACAGAGGGGAATATTAATAGAGATAGACGCATCTCCAAGTATTGATGTAATACATAATGATGTAGTGAAGAGGTTGGGGTTGTAATATATCGCTGTTTTTGATATGCTTACTCCATATTTGTGGAGTTAGTGAATTTCAAGGTAAATAGTGTATAAACCTTTGAAAAAAGTTCAAAGCTTTGATATAATCACTTCGACTCTATTTATTTACAAACCTTTATTTATGAGTGTAGAGACAAAGAAAGTTTTTGAATTTGAAGGGGTAGTTAAAGAGTGTTTACCGAATACAAAGTTTGTAGTTGAGATTGATGTTAATGGAACCAAAAAAGAGGTTTTAGGATATCTTTCTGGTAAAATGAGAATGCACTACATTAGAATATTAGAGGGAGATAAGGTGAGAATAGAGATGACCCCATATGATAAAACGCAGGGGAGAATAACATATAGAACTAAATAAAATGAAAGTACAGGCTTCGGTAAAAAAGAGATGTGATG
>CAZQRG010000073.1:0-3853 GCA_964595745.1 uncultured Candidatus Saccharibacteria bacterium
ATATCTAACTCTTTAAATGTTAATACCTCATCAATTATTCCAATTTCTTTTGCCTCTATCTTTTTAGTAAAACAGGGACCAATAAATACTACTTTGTGATCGGGAAAATGATGCTTAACTACTAATGCCATACTTCCCATTGGTGAATGTACGGGAACAAGATTCGCTTTTAAATGAGGATATTTTACTTTAATCATATTTACCAAAGTAGGACATGGCGAAGCTATCCAGGTTCTATCAGTTTGATTTTTTAATATTTCATAGTAATTAATATTTGTCATTTTAGCCCCAAATGTAACCTCAACCACCTTATCAAATCCTAAAGCTCTTAATCTATAAATGATGTTTGGATACTCATATACTGATACAAAGGAAGGAGCTAACATACATAGATATTTTTCACTTTTATTAAATTTCATCTTCTTCTTTTTTAAATTTTAATACCATATTTTTTCCACCATACGATTTAAAATAATCTGTATCAGAGAAGGGTACTTCACTTGATTTCTCAAGTGAAATATTCGGATTTTTTAAAGAATATCCCTGAAATTGTTCATTTACTCCTCCAGACATAATAAAAATGCCATTATTATTAAGTGATTTTACTATATTCTCAAATACAGAATCTGGAAGAATAGAGAAATTTGAATATCTAAGAAGTAATATTAAATCATACTTTTTATCAAAAGAGTAATCTTCAAAATTTGAAGTAACAAAATTCATTTTAAAAAAATCTGTATTATCTAATTGAAGAAGTTTTTCAACAAATTGATAGGGAGGTTCTTCCCTGTCTACACATGTTAAATTAACACTCTTCTTCTTTTCATTTGACCAATTACTTATTATTTTTGCTTCGGGAAAGTATGGGGCAACACCTAGAACTAAAATATTTGGATTTTCGATCTTGTCTAATTCATTTAAAGAAAATTCTGCAAGATTAAGAATATTAGCAATATCTGTTTGGGAGTTATTAATATCTCTTTGTGTAGTTTCTACTAATGTTTCTAGTTTATCCATATTTAATAATAGGGTGTATGTACTTTAAATTCAAATATATTGTATATTATACAAGTATGAAATTAGAAAAAATATCAACTCAAACAACGTTTTTTGGTCTTCACTTTGAATTTGAAAAAGTAGTTCTCTATTCAATATATCTTCTCTCTATTTTAGTACCACTCCTCATTGGTAAACCTCAGTTACTTGTTGGAAGTATAGTAAATACATTAATAGTATTTACAACATTAACATATGGTTTAAAGAAAACCATTCCCGTATTACTCTTCCCCTCAATAGTTGCTACATTAACCGGAATACTCTTTGGAGGTGCTTCAGATTTTCTTCTTTATGTTTTTCCATTAATAATATTTTCTAACTTCATCCTTTCATATTTTATATCTAAAAAGAAATTAGAATATACAATAGCTGGAATACTTTTAAAAGGTACATTTTTACTTATTGTTTACAAAGTTATGATTGAACTAATGGGGTTGCCCTCTATTTTCATTAGTTCAGCATACTTACAATTCATTACTGCTTCTATAGGGGTAATTAGTGGATATATGCTTTTTCATTTTTCAAAAAGATAAATTTTAATACTAATACCAATGTTTTATGATTCATCATATCTTTTGTTTTTTCTACCAGCCATTGTTTTAGCAGGACTTGCTCAAATATGGATCTCATCATCATATTCAAAAAACTCAAAAATATTTCCTAAAAATGAAATAACGGGACAGGAGGCGGGAAGAAAGATAGTAGAGGGAGAGGGATATCCTGTTGAAATAAAAGTACAAGGCGGGAAACTCTCTGATCATTTTGACCCTAAAAATAACGTTGTTAACCTCTCTAGCGCCTCTATGAACTCATCTATTGCTGATATCGCAGTAACTGCACATGAGTTTGGTCATGTTGATCAAAAATTTTCTAAATCTTTACTCTTTAACTTAAGAATGGGACTTGTTCCTGTGGTTAATATAGGAAGTAGAGTAGGGTATGTATTAATTATCCTTGGCCTTATATTAAACGCCCTACAACTTTCAGAGATAGGGTTACTTCTGTTTTCTACTACTGCTATCTTTGCATTAATTACTGTACCTATTGAGATAGATGCAACTAAAAGGGGTCTTTCTTTTATCAAAAAGTACAATCTAATTGAAGAGGATAAAATGTCTGGAGCTAAATCAGTTTTAAATGCTGCAGCAATGACATATGTTGCATCATTAGTAACATCTCTTCTTAACGTTTTATACTTTGCATCTAGAATTAGACAAAGAAATTGAGATATGTATAATAGAGAAGGAAATTAATTTACTTAAGCGGCTGGGTTTAATAAACTACGAGGAGAAGGCTATCGAATAATCAGCGGGTACCTTCAGGTTACTGTATTAACCTAAAAGAGATATACAAGTAAACAAAAATATCTCTATATACATTTCCAAGATATTAATTAATATGTAATCACTTTAAATATGTGTGGTATTTTCGGATATATTGGTAATTCTAATGCTCCTGAGATAATTCACCAAGGTCTAAAAAGATTAGAGTATAGAGGATATGACTCTTGGGGAATTAGTATTATCAAAAACAAAAAAATTAAAACAATTAAAGATATTGGTCATCTTCCCGAAAAAATAGAAGGTAAGAATATACAATCAAATATTGGAATAGGGCATACAAGATGGGCAACACATGGTGGTGTAACAATAACAAATGCTCATCCTCATTTTTCAACTGATAGAAGTTTTGTATTAGCTCAAAATGGAATAGTTGAAAACTATACCTCTCTTAAAAACTCTCTCCTCGCAAAAGGTTTTACTTTTAAAACTCAAGTTGATACAGAGGTTATTGTTAGATTAATTGAATATGAATTAAAAAGTACAAAAGATATTAACACAGCTTTAGTTAACGCTTTCAAAAAACTTGAGGGTAGAAATACAGTAATATTACTTGATAGTAAGAATAATCAAATACTAGCAATTAGAAATGGTAGCCCATTAATATTAGGTGTTGATAATAAAGAGATATATTTAGCATCAGATCCATTGGCATTTAATAATTTCACTAAAAATATTGTAGAGGTAAACAATGGGGAGATGGTAAAGATTAAGGATGATAAATATGAAATATTTGATATATTAAAAAATAAAGAGATAAAAAGAAAACCTAAAAAGGAGAATCTTTTAAATATTGATATAGATAAGGGTAAATATCCCCACTATATGATTAAAGAAATTGTAGAACAACAGTATACAATTCTTAAATCAACTCAATACACTTTAAATGATTTAAAACCTCTAATTGAAAGAATTAAACAATCAAATAATATATATACTATTGGAGCAGGTACAGCAGGGTTTGCAGCAGATCAGATAGCATACTATTTAAGAACAATAGCTAAAAAGAATGCCATCTCTATTAAGTCCTATGAAACAGAATCATATTTAAACATTATTAATAAAAACGATACGGTTTTAGCAATATCTCAAAGTGGAGAGACTGCAGATACCCTAGAAGCTGTTGAGATATTAAAAAAGAAAGGTGTATACATATCTAGTATAATTAATATGCCCGGTTCTACACTATCTAGATTATCAAATACTTTCTTTATGTCAAATGCAGGTAGTGAGATATGTGTAGCTTCAACAAAGGTATTTACATCTCAAATATCTTTTGGATATCTACTAGCTAAATCAGTTATTGGTCAATACACATCTGCAAAAAGAGAGCTTTCATATTTATGTTCTAATCTTGAAAAATTCTTTGGTAAAAAAACTTTTTTACAGATAGAAGAAATTGCAAAGATATTAAAACAGAAAGAACATTACTTTGTACTTGGTAAGGGACAGAACTT
>CAZQRG010000074.1:0-3851 GCA_964595745.1 uncultured Candidatus Saccharibacteria bacterium
TTATGGAATCAAAGATTTAAACCATTCTACTACTCTATTCTTAAAAGCACCACTATTTTTACTACCTTTACTAGTATCAACATCTACCTCATCATCAATAGCATGTTTTATTAATCCCTGTACACACGAGAAAGATGGATCAGAGATCTCCTCAACCATACCATTTAAACCTGAAGGATACCCAATTCTTGATGCAACACCAAATATTCCTTGTGTGAATTTTGATAAATCTTTTAATAATGAGCTACCACCTGTGAGTACAATACCTGCGGGCATATTAATCTTAAAACCTGATTTTTCAACATTCTCTTTAGCCATATCAAATATCTCTTCACACCTTGCTTCTACAATATTCTTAAGCATATCTTTTGAAACTTTTTTACCAGGAATATCCAATACTGAAAGATCAATTTCATCACCCTTTTTAAGTTTAGGCTCCTCTTCCTCTATCTTTCGAAGCAATGCAGGAGTTGAATCAGAAGTAAGTTTTTTAGCTTTAGACCTATTCTCAAATAGATCATCCATGTGGACCTTTATCTTTTCTGCATCTTCTAATGAAACTTGAAGACCAATAGCTATATCACTTGTAATATTTATTCCTCCTAAAGGAATAGTACCACTGTATATAACGGAACCCTCTTCAAATATTGAAATACTAGTAGTACCAGCACCTATATCTAAAAGTGTCACACCTAACTCCTTCTCTGTATCTGTTAATACAGAAAGCGAGGATGCCCATCCTGTATATACAACATCAAATACATTTAAACCTAACTGTTCAACACACTTCTTAAGATTTTGCCAATATGAATTAGGAGCTGTGATAATATGAGTCTCTACCTCTAGTCTGCTTCCCGACATTCCAATAGGATATTTGATTCCTCCCTGGTTATCTACAACAAACTCTCTTGGGATAATGTGAATCGGATTTAAGTTATCTGGTAGAGAAAGTGTTCTAGCATTTTCAATAGCTCTATATGTATCATCTATCGTAATCTCTGAACTAGCAACTGCAACAACACCTTTGTTGTTTAAACTGGTAACTAACTCACCATTAATAGATACATAAACATCTGAAACAGTAACACCCGCCATTCGTTCAGCAGCCATTACACTCTCAGATATCGCATTAGTGGCATCATCTATATTGACTACTACACCCTTTTTAATACCCTTACTTGGATATGAACAAACCCCAATTACTGATGGGGTTTGATTGTCCTCAACTGAAGATATTACTGTGGTAATCTTAGATGATCCTACATCTATTGCTGTTATTGTTTTCCTTGCCATATATTTTAAGGAAGTCTAATATTACTTAAATTAAAAACTCTGTTGTATATATAATATAATCAAAAAACACCAACTTCGCAACAAGTCATACAATTCTCACAAAGTATTGCTCTCTTGTCAACAAATATCTACTCTAATTTCATTACCGGTCTTTCAAATCTAAGATCTAAACTCCTAAACTTTATCATATCATTATCTATCTTTTGACCAGTAACATACATCCTCGCTAATTGAGTATCTAGCTCATATGATATATCAAATACGAATATATGTTTATCTAAATCATTAATAGTTGCAATTCCATCCTTAATATCTATTGAGTCTATTTGATATTCAAATACAGTTAAAACTTTCCTTATCCCATCTATCTCTTCAAAAAATATTAACCTCTGCGCATTCTCTAAAGAGCTTTCAGAAGTAATATATATTAATAACTTCTTAGCTTCTCTATTAAAACATTCCTCTTTACAATCTTTACATACCTCCTGAATCATTTCTCCACTATCAGCAAACAGTAAGCACCTATCAGTAGAGTAACCCAAGTAAGATGGAATATACTCCTTAATTGTAATGTTTAATTTAGATGGTAGTACTTTTTTAACATATACCTCTTTAATATATCCATTTTTCTCTAAAAAAGTTTTTTGGATATCACTTGGTTTAACTAAGAATATATTCTGATCAATATATTCTGAAACATATGAATCAAGTTCACTCTTTTTTACATTAATTAATTCTGAATCATTATATTCAAAACTTCTAACATTCCATAAACCAAAAACAAAGGAAAGAGTTAGTAGAATCAAAAATACAATTATTGGAATAGATTTTTTAAGAAATACAATCAAAGGAATTCTTTTAAACCTGTTTATTCTTACATCTTTTTTTTGTATATTCTCTTGCATCTATTAATACTATCTTACAACACAAAATTTTTAAAGAAGTTTTAAACTATATTAAATATCTGATAACATAGCAGGTACAGATGTTTGACCTTTTGCTTTCTAAAACTTTAGAGGTATTAATTGATCTCGGATATCCAGGCCTATTCATTGTATCCTTAGGTTTCCCAGTTCCAACAGAAATTGTTATTGCAGTGCAAGCCGCTGCAAAAGATAGTAATATTTGGATGATATCACTTGTTTCGGCTCTAGGTGGAGTTGTTGGTTCTCTTTTAACATACCTATTAGGATATATCTTTACAATAAAAAATCCAGATACATGGTTGGGAGGAAAAGCAAAAATTCTGAAAATTGATATAAAGGAAATTGAAAAAAGTAGAAAAAAAGTTGTTAAAAGTGGCTTCTTCTATATTTTCTTTACAAGATTTGTACCATGGTTAAAAGTTGTTGCTAGTATAGCTGCTGGATTTTTTAGAATAAATATTTTCGTATATTTTATTTCTGTTTTTTTAGGAACATACATATATTCAATTCTAATAGCATATCTTGGGTTAAAAATTGGTAATAATATTGATACCCTTAAGAAATATATTAACCTATTTGATAAATGGCTAATACTAATTGTATTAGCATACTTAGTTATTTCTATTGGGTATAAGAATAGGAAGAGAATTTCTCAATTAATTAAATCATTAATTAAGAGATAAATTTCATAAGTGGAGCGAGAGACGGGGTTCGAACCCGCGACCTACACATTGGCAATGTGTCGTTCTAGCCAACTGAACTACTCTCGCATGGTGCCGAGACCCAGATTTGAACTGGGGACCCCCTGTTCTTCAGACAGATGCTCTACCAACTGAGCTATCTCGGCATTATCACAAAAAATGATATCAAATATCCAAATTGTAATCAATAACAAAACAGTTTTTATCTCTCAAGTACAACCGTACCTCTTCTTTTATCAAAAGGATTAATATGACTACCCCTAATAAAGCCACCAATAAGAATTAAGATTGCACCTGTCACTATACCTACTACATTCATATCTATCGCTGTTTCTGGAATATCTTCACTACTAAGAGAGAATACTGCAGAAGAAGGTTTTGAATCTAAAACATTTGTACCTGAAGTTCCAGCTGTCAATATTTTTGAATTAAGTAATTCATCTGTTTGGTTATAACCAAAACTAAGTTCAACATCTTCATTTGCTTTAGTAGTTACAACATCAAACTGTAATCTTGCATAAACATCAGGATCTCCATCTGTTTTGTATAAAGATTTTATTCCATCTTCTGATGTAGATCCTGTTAGAATAACAATACCCTTTGTATTATCTGTACTACTTTCATCTACTAACCACTGTTCAAATAGGGAGTTATTTCTCATTGCAGTTTTTAGTTGAACAATCTTTGGATCAAACTTAACTACTGCCCTAGCTTTAGTTATTTCATACCCACCAGAGTCTATTAATACATCCACTGTAAAACCTTCTTGTATATTTGCCACTACCCCACTTGATGGATAAAAAGAAAATGATGGCTGCGCTGCATAGATACTTAAAGAAGAAATACTAAGTATTAATAAAGCAATAAATATTTCCTCTATCTTTTTTCTATTCATATAAGTAAAATATACCACATGTATTTAATCTAGCAT
>CAZQRG010000075.1:0-3851 GCA_964595745.1 uncultured Candidatus Saccharibacteria bacterium
ATACCACTTACCGTACCCTCTAATACATCTCCCTCTTTCACTTTCTTTAAGGTCTGTGCCCTCTTTTCTAAGTCTCTAGCCTGGGTAACCATCTTTTCAGAAAGTATTATTCTATTCTTCTCTCTATCTAACTCAATAATTCTTGTTTTAATATCTGCTCCTATTAACGAGTTAAGAGATTTTTGAACTTTGGAAGAGATATCTTTTCCAACCTGTCTAACACCATTTGCATATACCCTAGTAGCATCTAATTGAGAAGTAGGAATAAATCCTCTTATACCTTTCCCTATTTCAACAATCAAACCACCATTATTAGATTCAACAACAACAGCCTCTACTACTTCGTTATTCTTCTTAGCATTCTCTAAACTTAACCAAGCACTGGCCTGTTGAGTTCTTCTAATTGAAAGAACTAACTGTCCTTTATCATCCTCTGGTTTAACAACATATACCAATACTTTGTCCCCTATCTTTAAAAGCGTCCAATCAAGAGTATCTGATTTTAACTCTCTTCCTGCGATTATTCCCTCTGATTTGAAACCAACATCAACAATGACTACCCCATTGTTAATATCAACAACCTCTCCTTCAACTATTTCACCCTTGGAAAGCTGTTTAATCTTATTAGAACTATCATCAAGAAAACTATTTAACTCTGAGTACATTGACTTTTCTTTAGCCTCTGTATCGGTGTTTTTTGAACTATCCATATATATTTATCCTATGGCGATGTATGAATCAGCAGTATTACATACATACACTAAAATATTATTACTGCAGTGCTGATTATATCAGGAAATACTATTTTTTAACAATACCTACTACCTGTTTAGCCCTATCAATTGCTTTAGAACAGATTTGATTAAGACCATCGAAATTATCACTATTTAGATTTGAGACCTCATTTGATCTTCTCAATATTTTCTCTATATCTCCACCATTTCTCTTTTGTCCAACCTGCATAAATATCTTAATCTCAGGCTTTTTATTTATCATCTTCCTAAGTTCAAATGTATATCCATCATATTCAAGCTTAAGCATCTCCCCCATCGTCAACTCTCCTTCTGCCATATCAAAAGCACTATAATCTGGATTAGTTGCACCATATATTCCATGATGTGTTCTACTAAGTTCTGTATTTTTTGCTGAAAGAAATCTATCTTGTTGCCCCTTTGGAAATATATATGCTGGATTAACTTTCACCTGATCAATTCTAACATACCCCTTATTAACAGGGTCCTCAAGAACTGTTTTTGTATATATCGAGTGTGCTTTGTTGACAGGTAACTTCTTACCTTCTCCGATATTAATATCAACACCTTCGGGGAAATCAGGATTACCACTTACTGACAAACCTCTTCCAAACTTATCCTCATTATATTTAGGACCAATCTCTTCACAAAAATTTAAATTTCCATTTATTAGTAAGGGAAGCAATTCTTCTTCAAAAGTATGCATTGCTACCCTTAGCTCATTCATTTCTACTCTAACTGATGAACCTAAACTACTACTATCTGTCTGACCGTTACTCATATATTTACCTATTAATTTTAAATATTTATATCTTTATCAAAATCATATCTTCCATACAGCACAAAATATCTATTAATCTTATACCAATCCTCTCTATCATATATCCTCTCTAAATCCTTTGCTATTTTATCAGGATTACTGTTTTTAGTTAACCCATACTTAATTGCAGTCTTTTTAACATGAGTATCAACCGCTATACCCTGATTTGATTGATAAAGATCATTAAGAAACACATTAGCTGTTTTATACCCAACACCTGGAAGCGCCAAGAGACTCTCAAGTGATGTTGGAATTTCTCCATTGTATTCTCTGACCACTATTTCTGACATTTTTTGAATATGCTTTGCCTTAGTATGATAGTAATTGATTGAAGAGATATATCTCTCAATATCCTTGGCACCTACCAAGGACATCACATACCCATCGGGGTATATCTCAAAAAGAGACCCAGTAACCCTGTTCACCTGTTTATCGGTTGTTTGAGCAGAAAGCATAATACAAACAAGAAATTGAAACGGGGTATTCCAATTTTTCAATTCTGTTTGAGCATTAGGGTACATCTCTTCTAATTTTGACAACAGAACATATGCCTTCTCTTTTTTTTTCACTTAAGTGAGTTGGTAAATTTATCTAAAAAAATCTTACCATATCTATAGTTAATAATATCAAGAATCTCAGGATATTCACTAATTAAATTGTTAATACTATCAACAATATTAGAATCAAACCATTTAATACGCTCCGTATTGCTCGCCAAGGCACCTGAAACAACCTCAGACACTCTATACACCTCTTTTTTATCATTACATTGGATTGCACTTGCCCAATCACTCACAAGAGTTCTATCTACCCTACTACCCGTATATAGAAATCTTACAACCTCGTCTATACCTAAATAGCTTAAATCTCCCTTACTATCCTTTTTGGGTTGATTTTTAATAACCTCTCTTTCTTTTGCAATATTTAGACATTCTTTTTTAATATCCTCCCTACTTCTCCACCCATTTTCATCTTTTGTTACAACATCATTCCATCCCTTACCAATCTTCTCACTAAAAATTGAATATACCTCTGTGCTAATACTCTGAACTTCAGTTCTCTCATAAAGATCACTATCCTCTTTCCCTCTATTTTTCTCCCATTCAATACCTTTATGTTTAAGGTATATTACACAGTTATCTACATTTAGAATATTTCTGAAATATGAATCAAAATACAACCCCCTATCTACTAAATACTTCATCTTCTCATAGGCTTCGTTATGTTGAAATATATGATATCCAATGGTTAAAGCACAACTAAAAGGACCTCTATCAAATACGTATACATCATGCTTTTTATCAAACAAAATGCAGTTTAAAATCTCTAATCTATTTAATGCGAACAAAGACATCTTTAATTCAACTTCTCTATTCTTATCTATCTCGATACCTTCTGGAACACCATTTACAAG
This sequence comes from uncultured Candidatus Saccharibacteria bacterium, assembly GCA_964595745.1. Lineage (GTDB taxonomy): Bacteria > Patescibacteriota > Dojkabacteria > SC72 > SC72 > UBA2259. The sequence goes on from CAZQRG010000075.1 coordinate 2,987, forward strand.
AATATCTCTGATTACGAAACCGATTGGAGTTGAATAATATGGAAAAGAATTTACACATGTATCATATCCTAGATTAGAGATTTCCAAAGAGATATTTCTTACAGCATCTCCTTTTCCAACTTGGTCTAAACCCTCAAAATTAATACATTCATACTCCAAAATGGTATAGCCTATAATTTAGTTTATGATATTAGTATATCATAAAGAAATACGAGATAAAGAGGTAGACGATTATAAGATTTCAGACAACATTCGTTCACTTTTCTTACTCATAGCGTTTCCCCTTGTGTTATAAAACGTTTTAGAACTCCTAGAGACCTATGTTTATAGTTTTAGTCTGCATTATATTTGATGAGATGGAAGTAGTAATTGATTATAAGCTAATATGTTACGTGTATCATCGTATCACCTCTAACCTTATGTCTACATACTTTAATGATAACATTAATGAATTGACATATACCAACCATATTGTCCTATAATAACAAAAACCCCACTCTTTTAAGTGGGGTTTCAAATTCAAAAATCCTGGCAATGACCTATCTTCCCAGAACCAAAGGTTCAAGTATTTTCGGCGCTAGAGTGTTTTACTTCTGAGTTCGGGATGGAGATCAGGTAGTTCCACTCTGCTACAATCGCCAGGCGATAAGTATCCTAAAAAAGAATATCTATCGCCTGACGACTATTATCTATTACTAGTAATAGTCATCAGGACTTAATTCTAAAGAGCAAAAGAGTGTTTTTACACACTCAAAACTGAACAGATAGCGAAATATATGAAGCTTTTGGTCTATTAGTACTCCTTGGCTAAACACATTACTGTGCTTACACCTAGAGCCTATCAACGTGGTAGTCTCCCACGGAC
>CAZQRG010000076.1:0-3731 GCA_964595745.1 uncultured Candidatus Saccharibacteria bacterium
TGGGGAGTAGGGATATTAATTATTGTTATTATCGCCTCTTTTGTTATATGATATTCATATATATGGACAAACCTATTAAGAAAACAATTAAAAATGAATTTGATGATATATTAGACATTCTTTCGGGAGAGATGCAACTTAGAGAAAAGACAGAGAAGATTGAGAAATTAAAAGAGGAAGCGAAGCAAAAACAGAGGGTAGAAAAGAGAAAGAGAATCGCGGAGAAAGAGATTGTACTAGAAGAAAGCGATATCCCTGCAAAGAAGGTTGTTCAAAACATTAAACTTTTTGAATGGGAAGCTCCAGATAGGTACAGGTTTGAATTTAATACAAAAATATTTTGGATTATACTTGCTCTTTCTTTGGTTTTTGTCCTATTCCTAGCTATTTTAGAGCAGTACTATTTCATGGCTTCGATCATAGCTTTACTATTTTTCGTCTATGTTGCAGGTACAAACAAACCTCTTCGAATAAAGCATAAGATTACGGCAAGGGGAGTAGACACAGGGGGGAAACTATATGAATGGTTTGTTTTAGATTCTTTTTGGTTTTCTATTAAAAATGGTCAATACCTTCTTATTATAGAGACTAAATTAAGATATCCTAAATCTTTAATGTTACTTTTGGATGGTGCAGATAAGGACGCTATATTTGTATTGCTTCAAGAGAAGGTTTTGTATAAAGATATTAGGAAACAGAGTAGGTTAGATGTTCTAACATATGGTAACTATATTCCTTTTGAAGAGATTTAGACTATATTGATGTATAATTCCCAGTGGAGAGGTGCTAGAGTGGTCGAATAGGGCACACTCGAAATGTGCTGTTTAGGGTTTCCTGAACCGTGGGTTCGAATCCCACCCTCTCCGCCATTTCCATTGTTGTTTCAACAATACAAAAAGATTTGAAATCTTATCGCTTCCTCATTAAAATTTCTAAACCAACATGTTCTTCTTGTTCATGAGTCCATCTTTTTGTTTTTGGTTCTCCAACTATTTCAAAAAATTCTCCATATTGCTTTTTAATATCTTCTAAACCTCGAAATTGAGAACTATTAGGATTTCTTTTGTATGCAGGATGTTCTTTACTGAAACCAAAGAATTGTATATACCCACCAGGTTTTAATAGCCTAACCGCCTCTTTTATAGCTTTTTCTTGTGTTTCTTTATCACACATATGTGTACAACCTGCATCTAATAAAACATCAAATGAAGCATCTTGAAAAGGTAGATTTCCAGCATCTGCTTTTACATAGTTAACTTTAACACCCTGTTCGGCTGCTCTCTCTTTTGCCTTGTTTAATTCTTCTTCGTTAATATTTATCGCATCAACGATAACTCCCTTGCTTGCCAACCAATTTGAATTTCTTCCAAACCCACATCCTAAATCTAAAAGATGGGAACCTTCTTTTACCAGCCCTTGATTAATAAGGTCTGTTGCTAATGAAGTAGGTTCATGTGCTTCCCATTGTGAATTTTCTTTTTCTTCTGGATTCATACGAAATATTTTAAATAATTTAAAGTTCATATATTAATATAGCAAAAGATCATCTTTTTATATATCAAGGTTTTCTAAATAGAGATTTGTATTTAAAAGATCCCCACATTTTTAGTGCTTGCTGTGGATAAGACAGAAAACGTTGAAAACAAGAGGTTTTGGGATACCAAATTACTATACAAACACCGATACCATTTTATAGGCCTATGGTTATGTCTCTATACCAAATACGCCAACTTTTATGTATTATGTATATATGGAAGAATCTGATTTAAATGCAGACACAATTAACTTTATCCCCTGCAAAGGTGATAAAAAGTTAGATTCAAAAAAAAGGTATAAAATAACTGAAATATTGTTAATCCTTTCTGCCATAGGTGTGGTAGTATTCTTAGCTTTACTTGCGGTTAATCCAAGTAAAAAAGCCTCGGAGGCAAGAAATCTTAAAAGAACAGCAGATGTATCTACGGTACTTGCATATATTAGTTCTTATACCGGTGGGAGAAAGGATATTCCTGTTGTAATTCCAACTTCTCACACATGTGTAGAATATACTCATGAAATATGTAAAACAGGTCCTTACAACTGTACAGATTTAGTGAATATGGACTTTCTAATGGAAGAAAATACGGATGCCTTGGTTATTATGCCAAACGACCCATTATACATTTCAGCCAATGGTACTGGATATTTTGTGTCTCATGATGGAGAAGGGGTCGTAACCGTATGTGCTCCACATGCGGAAAGAAACGAACAGATATCATTTTCTAAGTACATGTATTAATATATACATATATGAAACAGAGGTTTACAAAACAACAGGTTAGAGAAAAAGAGTTAGTAATCCTCTTTTCTATGTTCCTTTTTCTTTTCCTTGCTTATTTATCTGGGAATTTTAAATGGATAAATGACTTTCAATTAATAATAGATCTTTTTGCTTCAACATTTGCCCTCTTTATTGGTCTACTTGCACTTGTAAGATTCTATACAAAGAGAACATATATTAATTATCTTCTTCTAGGACTTGGGTTTATTAGTATCGCTCTTTTAGATGGTTTTAATGTTCTAATTAGCTTAGATAGCTTTGCTAGCTTACTTTCCTTTAAATCTTCGGTGATGTTTCCTAGTAGCATGGTTCTTTCAAGAGTGTTTCTATCGATAATCTTTTTTCTAAGTTGGATTTTGATGAAAGAAGAAGACAAGATTAAACATATTAAAGAAAAGATTGCATTTGGGGCATTACTAGTTGCAGTATCTTTGCTTATAGCGGCTATCTCTTTCTTTACAAACTTCTTCTCAGGGTTTGAATCATATTCATTTGCAATTGCTATGCAAACAATAGCACTTTTGGTTTACTTAACAACCCTTGTAGGATATTCCAGAAGTGAAGGGATGTATCATAGGAGTTTTGATTTCTGGATAATATTCTCTCTAACATTTTCAATCCTATCTCAGATATTCTTTCTTCCCTATTTGAATATAGAGTACGAGCTAATGCTAAACCTTTCTACGTTAGCCAAATTTATAAGCTACTTTGTTCTTTTAATAGGGTTTCTCTACAGTATCTACGAAATGTACAAGAGCGAAGAGAAGACTCAAAAAGAGTTGAAGAGAAAAAACCTTTTGCTATCTATGACTAAAAGGAAAGTAGAGGAGGCATATATGATACTTAGAGAGGAGAAGTGGAAAATATCGAAAGATCAAAAGAAAAAAGCAACAGACAAGATATTTAAAGATATATTAAAGAAGTAGAATGTACTCACCAAAGATAAAGAGGTATCAAAAGAAATTTGAATATTCATATGCTTTTGGAGCGTATCCTGTTTTAGATTTGCTTAAATATCACCTAGACAAAGTGTATACAATACTTCTCAAGAAAGAGGGGTTAGAGAGTGATGGTATCAAGGAGATACAGGAGATTTGTAAGGAGAAAAATATAAAGATAGAGGTGAATGACAGGTTAATAGAAAAGATAGCTGTAAAGGAGAACACATACGTTGTTGGAGTGTTTAAAAAGTATGAGCTACATATCCAGGAGAATGAAAACCATGTTGTGTTAGTTAGCCCTTCTAACATAGGTAATATGGGAACCATTATTAGAACAATGGTAGGTTTTGGATTTAAAGATTTAGCTATAATCAAACCATCTGTAGATATCTTTGATCCACTAACGATTAGGTCTACAATGGGAGCAATATTTAATATACGTTTTGAATTTTTTGATAGTATACAAATGT
>CAZQRG010000077.1:0-3659 GCA_964595745.1 uncultured Candidatus Saccharibacteria bacterium
TTTGATCCAAGAATTGTATATTAATATTAAAGTATTGTAGAATACACCATTATGTCAAATAAAGGGATAACACCAAGAAGTCAAAGCTATTCACAATGGTATCAAGATGTTATTGATAGAGCGGAGTTAGCAGAGATGTCGTCTGTTAGAGGTAGTATGGTTATCAAGCCATATGGTTATGCTATATGGGAAAATATTCAAAAAGAGCTAGATAGAAGGATAAAGAAGATGGGTGTAAGTAATGCATACTTTCCACTATTAATACCTTTATCATTTTTCTCTAAAGAGGCTAGTCATGTAAAAGGTTTCGCAAAAGAGTGCGCAGTGGTAACACATTACAGACTTAAAGAGGCGGAAGATGGGAGTGGAGTTGTAGTTGATCCATCTGCTAAATTAGAAGAGGAGTTAATTATTAGACCTACATCAGAAACAGTTATGTATGATACCTTTTCAAGATGGATAACCTCTTGGAGAGATCTCCCATTAAAGGTTAATCAATGGGCTAACATTGTTAGGTGGGAGAAGAGAACCAGGCTGTTTTTAAGAACTACTGAGTTTTTATGGCAGGAGGGGCATACTGTTCATAGTAGCCATGAGGAATCAGAAAAGCAGATGTTAGAGGCCTTAGAGATGTATAGGGAGTTTGCTAAAGAGGTTCTAGCATTAGAAACCTATGGTGGTAAGAAGTCAGAATCAGAGAAGTTTGCAGGAGCGGTTGATACATATGGCGTTGAGGCTTTAATGCAAGATGGTAAGGCACTTCAATTTGGTACATCTCATGATTTAGGTCAGAATTTTGCAAAAGTGTTTAATATTAAATACACAGATAAAGAGGGGAAGGTTGATTACGCTTGGCAAACAAGTTGGGGAGTAAGTACAAGAATGATGGGGGCTATAATAATGTCCCATAGTGATGATTTGGGATTAGTTTTACCTCCTGTAATAGCTCCTATAAAAGTTGTGATAATTCCGATTTATAAGGATGAAAGTAAGGATAGAATTTTAGAGTATGTTAATGATATACAAAGTAAGATTTCAGATACAATAGAGGATGTAGAGGTAGATAGTAGAGAGTATCTATCAGTAGGTTTTAAGTTTAATGAATGGGAGAAGAAAGGAGTTCCTATTAGAATAGAGGTTGGGGAGAAAGATATTAGTAAGAATGTGGTGACTGTTGTTAGAAGAGATACCAATGAAAAGATTGAGATAGGTATAAATAGTATAGGCAGTGAAGTTAAAATACTTTTAGATAGTATACAAAGCAATTTACTTCAGAGATCTTCAGAAATATTAGAAAAGAATACTCATTTGATATCGTCTTATGATGAATTTAAGACTCAGTTAAAAGGTGAGAAAGGCTTTATTAAAGCTTATTGGTGTGGTAATAAAGAGTGTGAAGATGGTATTAAATATGATACCAAAGCTACCACAAGATGTTTTTACAGTGAAGGGAACGGCAAGTGTATTTTCTGTGGTAAAGAGTGTACAAAAGAGTGGGTATTTGCGATTTCATATTAGTGAAACACTGAGAAAATTGCAAAAGTCCGTCATGACATCTTTGTACTAAACGAGTGAACTGTTTTTAGAAATTTTGTGAACACACCTATTCAAAATACTACTACCTAAGCGTATTTCTAAGCGTTAACATATTTTACACCAGAGTTTTTATTAAATAGACAAACTCTTTTCAAAAAAAGATATGATTGAAGTTTCACTCTGAAAAATAGTATTTACTATATTTTTACCAATTTCTTTTTTAACCACTCTCCAGTATAGCTGTTGGGGTTTTCAATGATATCTTGAACCATCCCTTGGGCAACAATCTGACCACCCTTATCTCCACCCTCAGGTCCCAAGTCTATAATCCAATCTGCAAATTTAATTACATCTAAATTATGTTCTATAACGAGTACTGTGTTACCCTTAGATACTAACTTTTTAAGGAGAGTAAGTAACTTGTCAATATCATAGAAATGGAGTCCTGTAGTAGGTTCGTCTAAAATATATACAGTATGGCCTCTAGTCTGTTTAGAGAGCTCTTTTGCTAATTTAATTCTTTGGGATTCTCCCCCAGAGAGTGTTAAGGCTGATTGGCCAAGTTTAATATATCCCAATCCTACTTCCTGTAGTATTTCCAGCTTATTTCTTAAAGAGGGGATATCTTTAAATATGGTATATGCTTGTTCAACAGTCATATCTAAAATATCAGATATATTTTTACCCTTATAGTCGATACTTAACGCCTCCTCGTTATATCTTTTTCCATTACATTGGTCACATGTAATATACATATCTGGAAGAAATTGCATCTCAACTTTTATCTCTCCATCTCCCTTACATTTCTCGCATCTTCCTCCCTTAACGTTAAAACTAAATCTTCCGCTTTTATATCCTCTTGCACGAGCTTCTTGGGTTTGTGAGAATAGATCTCTAATGTAAGTAAATATCCCTGTATATGTAGCAGGATTAGATCTAGGTGTCTTTCCTATGGGCTTTTGATCAATTCCGATTACCTTATCAATATTTTCAAGTCCAGCGATATCTTCATACACACCTTCTAACTGTTTTCCATTCATTTTTCTATTCATTAAAGCAGGATAAAGGGTATCATTTATTAATGAGGATTTACCACTACCAGATACACCTGTAATGCAGGTGAATGTATTAAGGGGTATATCTAATGTAATATTCTTTAGATTATTTGTTTTAACATTTATTAATGAGATCTTCCTATTATCTTTAATATTTGGATTAATTAAATCAAGATTTATGTTTTCTCCAACATTCATCTCCTTATTAAGATATTTGGCTGTAAGTGAATCTGACTTTTTAATATCACCTATTGTTCCTTGGGCAACTACAACACCACCATGTTCTCCTGCATGAGGACCTATATCTACAATCCAATCAGCCCTTTGCATTGTTTCTTCATCGTGTTCAACAACAACAATACTGTTTCCTGTATCTCTTAAAGATTCTATCGAAAGTAGTAGCTTGTCTACATCTTTAGGATGTAGTCCAATAGAGGGCTCATCTAGAACATATAGTACTCCTGTTAATCCTGTACCTATTTGAGATGCTAGCCTTATTCTTTGAGATTCTCCACCAGAGAGTGTAGTTGCTTTTCTTGAAAGTGTAATGTAATTTAATCCAACGTTAACTAAGAATTGTAATCTACTATTAATTTCTTTTATGATTGGTTTGGCAATTTCTATGCTGTTTCCCTCAAGATGAAGCTCTTGTAAATAGGTTTTTAATTTATCAATTGGTAGGTTAGCCATTTCAATAATGTTGTATTTACCAACCTTTACTGCAAGTGAGTAAGGTTTTAATCTGTTACCATTACAGCTATCACAAATACTTTCTGTCATATATCTTTCCATCTCTATCTTTCTGAAATCAGAATCAGTTTCTTTATACAATCTCTCTATCTCTTTAACTACACCTTCGTAAGTCACATCATATATTCTTTCTTTCCCAAATCTATTTGTATATTGTATTTTATAGAAATCTTTTACCCCATTACCAAAAAATATTAAATCAAAAATCTCCTTAGGATATTTCCCAATAGGGGTTTGAAGATCAAAATTGTGTTCCTTTGCAACACTTTCTAACATTCTACTTGTCCAAGAATCTTTTGTTGTTCTATTACCCCATGG
>CAZQRG010000078.1:0-3612 GCA_964595745.1 uncultured Candidatus Saccharibacteria bacterium
TATCTATTTCTAAAACATCAACCAGAAATTCCATAGTCATTTCTATAGCTTCTTTTTTGAAATAGTCATTTAGTGACCAGTTACCTAACATTTCAAATGTAGTACAGTGTGTAGCATCTCCGACTGCATCTATATCAACGGTTCTTACACATCTTTGAGAGTTTGTCAGCCTATTTCCTAATGGGTGTGTTTCTCCTTTAAGAAAGGGTACTAATGGAAACATACCCGCATTAACAAAAAGTACAGAGGGATCATCTTCTGGTATCAATGAAGCACTTGGTATTTCAATATGATTTTTACCCTTAAAGAAGCTAATGTACTGCTCTCTTAATTGAGTATATGTAAGATTTTTCATCTTATGATTATATCAGAAGGATATGGTAAGTAGAATCTTTAAGTAGTAGTTTCTTTTTTATCTTTATCTTCTAAGTCTTTAATCTGTTCGTAAAGGTTGGTAAGATCTTCTTCAGGTTCAGGAGCTTCAAACACAGGTTCATCTGTCTCTGGCTCAAATTGGGGCTCGGAAATTTGTGGTGTTTCCTTTACTATCTGTTGTACGGTAGTTGTCGAAACAGTTGGAATGTTCTCTGAAGGTGGAATAGATGGTGGTAGAGAGGTGTTGATAGATACCTCTTTCGATCTATCCTTCCATATAGTCATTATTATCATTGGTATGACGATTGCCAATGCTATGAGGGTAAGACCTCCTCCAATTATGTAAACAGTTCTTTTTGGAATTTCCAATCCAAATATTTTTAGCATTTCGGTATCCTGTTTGTCTGTTGATATTGTAAATGTCCATTCCTTTTCTATACTTTCTTTTGAAGAATCTTTAAAAGAGATATATACCTTATGGATACCTGCTGTAAGTGGAGTTTGGGGAATATATATTATGGTATATTCTGAATCAGAAATTTTATTTATTTTAATCTCCTTAATAATATCCTTGTTATCAAGTTTAACAACTATACTTGTTTCATCAATTGTGGAATCTAAAGTTGCAATTAAAGAGGCCTTAATTGTAGGTGTAGTATTGCTTATACTATCACTACTAGTTGGAGAGACATTAATTATCTGTGGCTGTGGAAGTACTGGGTTATCATCTGGAATATTATCCTCATCGGGTACTTTTGATATGATGATTTCCTCAGATACAGCTATTCCTATTCCAGCAGGACTTTGATTATCAATTGCTCTTACAATTATCCTATAGGCTCCATCCGCAATACCTGTTAAATCTACATTGTATGAAGTTTGTGAGGCTGGAATATTTGTATTAATAGCTTTCCAGCTTAGTTGGTTTACAGGATTGGATGATATATATATTTCATATTTTTCTATTTTATTACTATCTACAGCTTCCCAACTTACTCTTAGAGAAGTTTCATCTTTTATAGTTAGAGCTTTTTCTGGTTCTATTATTGTTACAGTAGGATTATCATTCCCCTTTGGACTAACACTTATGACCCATGACTGAGAGGAAAGATGTTTACTGTAGCCATCATGTATAAAGACGTTAGCTAGATAGCTACCTGGAGTATTTGTTGAACCTCTAAACTTAATAGTTAATTTCCCTCCTCCTCCATCATCTATTACAGTTGCTTTTAACCAGGTTTGCCCAGTAGTAAAAGAGTAGGAGTAATTAATCATATCTTTATCAATATCTTGGGCCTCAAGAGTATATTCATATGTTTCTCCGATTTTTAAACTTTGAGATGGAATAGAGGATCTAGGAGATGTTTTAAACTCTGGTTTACTGTTTGCGATAATTGCTTTTACACCTTTAATATCATATGAACTACTGATTACGCATCCATATGTTTTTTCACTTTTATCAACTAGGGTTCCTGTTAGATTGTAAGCACTTGCTGACTGGGGCGTATATGGAAAGGACTCAACTATTCTTATCTGAGTTTCACTGTCATATGATTTTGTCAAGAGAACATTACCTGCTTCGTCAGATATATTTATGTTTTTTATTCCATACTCTTGGGAAAGGGCGTCTACCTGTATTCTTACAGTTTTTCCCACTTCTAAAGTATATGGATTAACATTTGGGAAGGTTATTACACATGGATTCATTTCACTTACCTGTATATCCTCAAAGGCTCTGTTTCTAATATCAAAACTTTTATTTTCAAGTAGACTAAAAACAAAGATAGGGAGGGTTAATAACAGGAGAAAAGTAAGAAATATACTTTTTCTTTTTGTATTTTGTGTTGGGGCTTTTCTTAACTTCATTAGTATATATTAATCTTTATTTATTACTCACTGCAAGTTTAACATTAATTTCCTCTTCTATACGACGAAGGACAGTTTCACTATCTTGTTCGTTTTCAACTACATCTGTAATACCCTGTTTAAGTAAATCTTCAACAAAAGTCTGTTCCCCCATTTGCCAGGATTTCATATATGGTGCCATATATCCTAATGCTTGTGTATATTCGTTATCTAAGAGCTCCTGATTCATTGATACTCTGGAGTAAGGTTCTCCAAAGGTTCTAATTTTTGCAGCATTTTGATAGAGTCTTCTTAACTGATCTGGTTGACTTAAAAATTCAACAAACTTCCATGCTTCTTTTGAATTCTCAGATGATTTACTTACAGTAGTACCCCAATAGGTTGAATAGTAAACCTCTTCGTTGTTAACAAGGCGTGGAAGTGGTGCCAAACCGAAATCTATATCTTCTGTTTCTTGAAGTATTTCTAATGCAGTCCAACTTGTACCAAACATCATTGCAAGATTTCCATTTACAAAGGAGGTTAAATCGCTTGGAAGATATATTGCCCATGTAGCATCTTGCTCACTTACAAAAGAGGTATATGTTTCGAGTGCGGTAATTGCTCTCTCTGATGTTAAAGTAACTTGATTTCTTTCCTTATTCATTATCTCTGCAAGATTTTGAAGGAAGAAGTAAGAAAGGATATCAGTTGAGTTTGTTATATTTTTAGATGTACCAATTGCTAAACCTGATTGAGTAATTTTTCCACTAGCATCCTTTTTTGTAAGGTTTCTAGCAGCTTCCATGAAGGAATCCCAATCTGAAGGAGGGGAGGTATATCCGGCACTTTGAAGTAACTGTTTGTTGTATATCACCATTAAACCGTCAATCTGATGAGGAATAGCATATATCTTTCCATCTCTGCCTGTAAAATCATCCAAAGCAGTAGGATAGAACTCTTTAGCATAGGTCTCTTGGCTCATGACACTCTCTGGTAAGGGTGAAAGATATTTTTCGTATTTAGGTAACCAAGAGTTGTGTATCATAGCTATATCGGGGGCAGGCTCTTCTGCTATTTGTGCTTGTTCATATCTTGTGTAAAGTAGTGAATCATAGTTTTTAAGAGGTTGTATAGCGTAAGATATCTTAATCCCAGGATTCTCTGCCTCATATTTTTCTATTAGAGGGTGCATTGCTTCTTCCTCTTCCCAAAATCCCCAGAATACTAGTGTGACTTCCTTCTTTTCTTTTGTAGTGGATACCATTAGAAGTATAGCTATTATTAGTAATACTCCAGCTGTAATAGATAAAAGTTTAATCAGTTTTTTCTGTTTCTCATCCATAAATATATTCTACATAAATTAGAGCTTTTCAGCTACTACTACTAATC
>CAZQRG010000079.1:0-3568 GCA_964595745.1 uncultured Candidatus Saccharibacteria bacterium
CAATTCAGCAATAACCATAACCCATTCTTCACTTGGTATATTCATTGCTTCATCCATTTGTCCTTTGTCCGCAAAGTCTTTACACAATTTAGCCAAATCAATCGCTGCGATTAAATTGTCTTTTTCCGATAACATCCCTGTGTATGGGTTGTGGTCTGATGATTTCAACATCAATTCTACTATTTCTTTCGTTTCCATATCTACAGTTGCACAAATAAAATGAGTTGGGTTTGCTTCCCAGTATTTGTTTTGTGCCTGACTTGCTGATTCTGCCATTATTTCAATCCATACAGGAGTTGATGTTATTGTTGGTGTAATTTGAAGTTTAAATAAACGTGCCATAACAAAGTGTATAAGTAATGTGGCTAATTAAATTTATCTGTAAGTCGAAAGTATGTGCAAAGCCACACTACTCATACACTCAACCGTTATGTTTAATTTTAAAAATTTTATGAATTTGTTTTATGCTTCGCAACATACTCATCATAAGTCAATAAATTTTCCGATAACCATTTTTTTGCAACTTCTTGTCTTTCTGTTATACTTTTTTGAACATCTTCACGTTCAAACTCACCAGAAATTAACATATCTATTAATGTCCTATCATCTGCTTGTCTAAAATTGTAATATGTATCTAAATTTTTACCTTGAATACTGTTACAATAATCAGTGTAATCTCTTTTTACTGCACACATATCAGAAAATCTATCAACGATTTCCTTCGCATACATTTCATATTCTTTTTGATATTCTTTCATATTTTTATATTGTATAAAATTTTTAAAACTAAAACATAACAAAGTGTAAAAAATATTAAAACGATTTTTTACACTCAATCGTTAACTACAAGCGGGTGTAGTGACTCGTATTTAAGTTCCTGCGTATGCAAAGCAAAAAATAAAAGCCACCCCGCTTTAGTTTTTACAAAACTATTTGGTTCTCCACAATTGGAGTGTTTTTAGTTCGTAAGCTACAATTCTCCTAACTATTGCATCAAACGTTTTCTTTGAATACTTACCATCAGGTAAATCACTACCTCTATTCCAATCTTCACCAACTCTATTTTTTCTGGTAGATGCGATACACCCCAAATATCCGCCCTTTTTCTCTGTTGGTTTGTACCCCGTTATTGAATAACAGTGGTCATTTGTGTATAACCTACAAATAAACCTATTCTTCCCTGCCTCTTTAGTGTCAAGAAAAATCAACACTTGTGAGTCAACGTTTCCATATCGCACAAGTTCTTTTAACCATAGCGCAAATTCAGGAGCAATCACAATGAGTTCTTCATACTTAATCATTGTTGCGTTGTTTTTCTCACTCAACCTTCTTTTTAATTCTTGGTTATACTCTTCGTTTGTATCTACTCTATCCACTTGTGGATGAGCATCTGTTTTTTCGGGGGCATTTTTGCCCGACTTAACATCTTCTTTCATCGTATTATTAATTTATTCTTGCCCACCCTTCTCTTTTATTTTTTAGTGCTTCGTAGCAGGGGCAGTGGGTAAATATCCGCCAGCTACTAACACGTTGTATATGTCAGTTTTGCCAATTAACTGTATTGCTTTGAATTGAAGTATGTGCGTGGCAAAACCGAACACATACAACCATTCGTTACCTGCAAGTGCTACATTTCGTTTCCAAAGAGAGTACCTGCTTGTAAATCTTTTTCTTTTCTTTTTTCTTCCCACGATTTTTTAATACGTTCTTCAATAATGTTACAGTATTCAGAAGATATTTCGCTTCCAATCCAATTACGGTTTGTTTTTATACTTGCTTCTGATGTCGTTCCGCTACCATTAAAGCAATCGTAAACCAAATCATTTTCGTTAGTCCAAGTCAAAATATGGTCGGACGCTAATTGTAAAGGAAAAACCGCAGGATGTCCTAAATTTTTACTCCAACCACCATACTCCCAAACATTACTTGCATCTTTTGTTTCCTTTTTTAATCCAACTTCTTTTTTAATCCAATCTCCGTTTTTTTGCCTAAATCCAACTTTTTCCTGTTTATTTCTAACCCTTTCTTTTTGTATCGGATTAAAAGTTTTTGGTTTACCTTTGCTAAATACAAACATATACTCAAATTGATTAGCATATCTTCTTAGTGTTGGGTAAGCAGGTGCATAATTTTGTTTGTAGTAAATCATAGTGTCAAGCAAATTAAACCCTAAAAAGTGAAAATACATTGCCTGTTTAAATGAAGTCATACTTTCGCAAAAGTTTTTAGTTTCATCTCCAACCACCCAAACAACTACGCCACCTTGTTTTGTTACCCTGTAAAGTTCCTTTGCAATATCTTCAAACGGAAATGAATATCCGTTGTAAGTTCGCAATCCATCATAAGGTGGAGATGTTATTGTTAAATCTACAAAGCAATCAGGCATATTCTTCATTGTTTCTAAATTGCTTTCATTATAGTTTTTATTTATTTCAATCATATTTTTAATTTTTCAAATTAATTTTTGCCATCGCACAAAAAAGAAAATAAAAAGCGTTAGCGTTCCAATTCAGGTTCTGTGCTATTAAACCGCACCAGCAGGTAACACGTGCTATAAAACATTAAAACGATTTTATAGCACCACACGTTATGGTTAATTGCCTTTTGCCAACCCACGCATCCATTTTGCACCAAATACATAGCCATAATCAATATCACCTTCATTTACTTTACGAGCCTGCTGTTCAATTTCCTCATCACAAGGCAACTCAACCATAACAGCAGGTATATTTAATTTTTTAACCTTACTGTCTGCGTATAACTTAGCAACATCTTCCATTGCACCCTCAATTAATTGTGCTACAACAGAAGGAAATTCTCCATCCCTTGCAATCCAGTTATAATATTCTTCCCAATTAGGGTAGCCTCGTTCCCATGCAACATCGTCTTTAATTTTTTCTAATTCTGTTTTCATATTATTATTTTTAAATCGGTTTAAAAACTAAAATATACACGCAATACGTTAGGGTGCATTTAAGAAATACCATCAACTTTGAAGTTACATTTTACATAATCTTTCCATTTTTGATAGTATTTAATAATTTCACTTACTACCCATTTGGGGTCTGCAATAATTTTTTCACTATATTTTAAATTATCGTCCTTTAAAACAATTAAAGCCCTGCTTAATTCTACATTACTATCTAAAATTAACTCTTCTCTTTTTTCTCTTTCATTGTTGAGAATATTAAGAATAGTTGGGATAGCCTTTTTGTCATCAGCAATAATTGATAAAATATATTTTTCTTTTTGTTCGTCTGAAATGTCTAAATTGACAACTTCTTTAATCTTTTTTACATTCATGTTTTTAAGAATAAACGCACCCTAACATTAAATAACAGCAAGCGGGTGATAATCTGTACTGTTACTTCGGGTTATTGCAGTCCCGCCTGCTGTTATTATTGTCGTTACCGCCAATTAAAAAGAACCTCGTGTTCGTGAATAAACTGGTCGGCACAATTATTTAGCACATTCTCTTCTTTGTTTTGATAAACGTTGTTACCTGCGAATATTTCATCAATAACATATTCTCTTGCAATTATTCTTGATGCAAATATTTCAGCAACCT
>CAZQRG010000080.1:0-3541 GCA_964595745.1 uncultured Candidatus Saccharibacteria bacterium
TAGACATAGCTTATTGTACAAAAAAATCCTTCGAATTGAAGGATTTTGATATGCCACGGTCTTCTGCAAAGCAGAGTCGCGGCTATTTAATAATAATTATTGAATTTAAAAAATTCATTAGATGAAGGTATTATACACTATGAAAGATCTCTTACTTGGTAACAATGATGAGTGATATTGTAGCCGTTAAAGTCAAAAGTATCCTTTAGTTCGGCAGCAACCTTGTCATTAACGTATTGAGATATAACATAGTTTGTAGTTTTAGAATAATTAGAGATAGTCCCTGCAGTACCAGCAGCTAGGATTTTTCTGATGCCAAGTTTTTTAGCAATCGGAGTTAAATGATCAACGAATGATTCAAAAAATTTACCAACGTCAACTGAATTTTCATTAGGAATATCGAAAGCTCGAATAAGGAAAACTGGATTGTTGTCGATATCTTCAACTTTAAAAACTAAAGTTGATCCGATAAATTCTGGAGATTCTGATGTTGGATTAGAAATAAATTTATATGGGGTTAAGTCTGGATATTGTTTGAGTAATGGATAAACTTTTGTATAGCAAACATCGGCCATATAGCCTGACATTTCCCCAATAAGTCCTCTATCCGGAACCATTTGAACAGTTTGATCTTGAGATAGATTTGTGGTTACAAATGATTCTTGATAAGAATTTAATTCATTAGTGAATGATGGTAAACCAAGATTTTTCTTGAAGACAGAAGAATATTTTTTGACTGTTTCGAAAGTTGATTCATCCCAATAACCATCTTGATTTTTAGTTTCAAAATTAAGAACGTGATCTTTGATAGTGTTGTTGATTAAATTAGTCATATTATTAACTGCATCAACCACAGTATCATCGCTTCTTAAAGAAGCTGCAATGCTTTCTTGCCAGCCAGGAGAATTTTGATGTTTATCAAAAACTTTTTTGAAAACGAGTTGACGAAGAACAGAATTAAATTTATGTTGATCTTCCCCTAAATTAAGATTGAAAGTGACAAGATTGTTGAGTAATTGATCAGTGGATTGTGACCCTGATATTTCACTAACTTTTTGTTTGAAAGCATCAATTTGTTTTTGAATAAATTCTTGTTTTTTGGCTTTGGTTGGATCTGGTTGTTGGACTTCTTGAGAAAGAGATTCAATTCTTTGGTTGAATAGTTCAGAAATAGTTGTTCTTTCTAATGAAACATCGTTAGGAGAATTGATACTGGCAAGTATTTCTTGGCTAAGAGTAACTAACTTTGGACTATCACTAATTTTTTTATCTGTTTCGATACTAATCGAGGCTGATTTAATGGTTTCTGAATGAAATTCTGGTGAAAGTGGAGTGATTAAACCATTTGATAGATCGGTGGAAAAATCTGAAACAATAGTTTCAAGAGGAATTCTAGTCCAACGATTAGCACTGTGGCCGGTAGTAATTGATAATAGGTTTAATTCAAAAGGAGTTAGTTCAGAAATATTAACGATTGGTTCAGTGCCAAAACTTTTTCTTTGAACAGTTTCCATACTTTTTGTTAACTCTTCAATTGAAGTAATGTGATTATTAGTTAACTCTTCTGGAAGAATGATTAATTTACCTTGTTGGTAGAGACTGAGTGATTGAAAATAATTATAAAATTTGGCAGATTTAGCAAAACCACATTTTTTGATATATTCAGAGGCTATTTGGAGATGCTCGATATCTAATTCAAAATTAGTTTGTGGTGAGTAATCAAATAAAAACTTAAAAAACTCACTAGTTCTATCATATGGATTATGGGTAAAGGCATTGCGTTTTTCATCAGTAGATTTTGGGAGATTATCTAATAACTCGTTGATTGTTTCGTTGCCAAAAACTGTTTTCCAAGTTTCTTTGTTCTGATTATTAATAAAAGCAAGTGGATAATTAACAGCAAATTCTTGATAAAAAAGATTTGTTACTTCTCCATTGTTAATAAAACGTGGTTTATTAGAGAATAAAAAAGAAACAGCATATTTATCATTAAAAAAATTCAATTTAATGAGGTTGTTCCAAAGTTTTTGATCTTCCGGAGAAAAAGTGCTTAATTTTTCGGGGTTAAGTTGAAGACGAACAAAACCAGTTTCGGAAAAATCAATATTAGAAACATTGCCGAGATATTGTTCATAAAAATATGAATTAAAATTACCGTCTTTATCCAAAAAATTAGACGCTGATTCTCGAGTATAGTTTAGAAAAAATTTTCTAGCTTTGTTATCAGAAATTTTTGAGGCAGATAAAATTATTTTTTGTTCTGTTTCTGAAGTGATAAGGTCTTGAATTTGATCTATTTTGAGAGGATTTTTAACGATATCCGGATTTATAAGAATATCTTTTAACAAAAAATAAGGTTCGTAAATTAGTTGACCTTCATTAAAAAATGTATTTGGTTGATTGTTGTTTTTATCCATAAAGGAGAGGATGTAATGCTGAATTTGGCCATCGGTTAGATTTGATATAAACTGATAAAAATCTTTACTATTGCGGTCTTGAATTGAATTTAAAATTTCATTGGGAATGGTGACTTTTTGATTAATATCTTCAAAGTTGGTAATAAAATCTCTATAAAATTCAATATTTGGTTGAAGATTACTGTCAAAATAGTTATCAATAAGATCCGTTTCATTTTTTGAAAAACTATAATGACTTGTTCTACTAATCAAAAATTTCTGTTGTTCTCGAGTTTCTAGAGTAGAAAGGCAGCGCAAGAAATTTAATTCATCTTCTTTGGCAAACTTAAGTAATTCTGGAGGAATTTCTATTTTTTTACCATCATTAACATCCGAATCGATTAAATTTTTTATAAGTTTAGTAACACCGTCACTGCGGTAACCATTATTGTCATATAAACTATCATATGGCGATGAATAACATGACCAACATTGTTCTGATGATAAAAATGATTCGAACTTGGTTTCGTTTTGGGGGTTAGAAAAGTATTCTTTTTGTAGGTATAACAATGATTCATATATGTCTGCTGGTAATTCTTTTGTAAAGAAAAATCTGCTGTTGTAAGAACCAGATAGAAAATGGAAGTCGTTTAATTTGTCTTTCGTTTGCTGAAATTGCTCGTCTGTGTGTTTAGATAAAATACTTGCAACTGTTATTGTATTTGAACATTTTTTATCTGAAGAAAATGAATCTAAATCAAATTCTCCAATAGAATAGAGACGATCAATGTTTTTTGGGAGATCTGTATAGAAATATATTTTAAGGTATTTTTTTTCATTCTCATCAAATCCACTAGTTATTAAAGTTCTACTAATACGAGGAAATTCACCAGTATCGTTTTTCATAATTTGATCGCGAGTGATTCCTCTAGATCGAAGACCGTCGTAAGTATATCTAGCTTTTTTGACACCGGCTTTTTTTAATTCAAAAATATCTTTAATTCTATTGATTTTTCCATCTATTGTTTTAAGTTCTTGGTCGTAGGCTTGATGATGTTGCTCATAAAGACTGGGCCTGTCGGGGAAAAGCTGAGGGGGTGGGGTTTCCGGAGTGGTTTCCGTGTTTTGAGGGGTTGGTTCTTCTT
>CAZQRG010000081.1:0-3495 GCA_964595745.1 uncultured Candidatus Saccharibacteria bacterium
GAGATATTTGCATCTGGGTTTATAAAAATATATTCTAAATATCTTGGCCTAGATGTAGAAAAGATACTTGCTCTTTACAGAAGAAGTACCTTACCAACTAAAAAGGAACCTAAGAAATCACAAATTAAAACAAAGAGAGAGAAATTTAAAATATCTCCTAAATCAATTGCCATTTTCTCTTTAGTAATTTTTCTTCTTTCAGTAATTGGATATGTAGGATATCAGATTTATAAGTTTCAAAAGCCACCAGTACTTGCAGTATCTCAACCCACAAATGAATATGTATCTCAAAATGAAACTATCTTAGTACAAGGAACTACAGAAGGGTCGGCTTTTGTAGAGATAAATGGAACTCAAACAGTGGCAAATGAAAGTGGTGATTTCGAATCAGAACTAAAATTAAATGAGGGAGTAAATAGCATAACTGTTAAAGCATGGAAGGGAACAAATACAAAACTCCAAACAACCTTAACACTTAAGGTATTGTACTCTCCTGAAAAAGAAGTTGCTATTGAAGATATTCAGAAACAATTTTTACTTGTTCTAACAATATCCCAATCTCCCTCCTGGATAAAGCTAGATGTTGATGGAGAGAGTAAAATATCACAGGTTTTACAACCAAATACGCAACACGAATATGCCGTTTTGAAAAGCTTTACTCTAGTTACAGGTAGAGTGCAAAATACAAGTATTAAGATCAATGGAGAGGAACAAAAAATAACATCTTCTAGTGCAACAGGCATTGGTCAAATAACATGCGAAATTCTAAATAACGAATTAAAGTGCGAATAGCTTAAGGAAATTGGTATAATTGTGTATGGATTCATCAAGAGATCAAATTGAAGAGATACGAAGTCGCCTGGATATAGTTGATATCATTAGTAAATATGTTCAATTAAAACAGACAGGAAAAAACTTTTCAGGTAGATGCCCCTTTCATGTTGAGAAAACCCCTTCCTTTATTGTTAGCCCTGAATTACAAAGGTATAAGTGCTTTGGTTGTGGTGAATCTGGAGATATCTTTAACTTTGTTCAAAAGATTGAGAATATTGATTTCCCGGAGACATTAGAAAAACTTGCTAAAGAAGCAGGAGTTGTACTTAAAAAACAGCAGGTAAATACACAGTATCAAAGACTAGAAGAGATTAATAAAAGGGCTGCAATATATTTCTTTAGGCAGATAAAGGATAAAAAGAATATTAAAGTATTAGAGTATGTACATAGTAGAGGAATAACAGATGAAAGTATTAAAAACTTTGGAATTGGATACTCCCCAGGAGGTATTGGTTTACTCGACTTTATACAAAAAGAAAGTAAGTACTCAAAGACAGAGCTTTTGCAATCTGGTCTTTTTGTTGAGAAACAAGGAAAATTAAGAGGAAAGTTTTTTAAAAGAGTAATGTTTCCAATTAGATCAAGCTCGGGAAAGGTAATAGCTTTTACTGGAAGGGTATTACCTGGTAATGATTTTGGTCCTAAATATATGAACTCTCCAGAAACTCCCATATATCACAAAAGTGATAACCTATATGGGCAATACGAATCAAGACAAGAGGTACGAAAACAGGATCTAGTTATTATGTGTGAAGGTACAACCGATGTTATATCAGCACATCAAATAGGTATAAAAAATATTGTAGCACCACTTGGAACCGCTTTAACAAAAGAGCAGTTATTCAAAATATCAAAATTAACTAAAAATATTCTTTTTCTTTTCGATAGTGATAGTGCAGGACAAACTGCCTTAGAGAAAGCTTTTATACTCTCTCAAGAGCTTTCACTTAGTACCTATGCTACAAATACCATGCCATATAAAGATATTGATGAAATGATAAGAGAGAGTCCAAAAATATTCAAAAACCTTGTTAAGAAGAGAATTGATGCATATACCTACTTACTAACTCAGTTTGTTAAAGACAAAAATCTAAACAAATTCGAAGAGTATCATCGGACTGTTTCATGGATGGAGAACATTCTCTCCTATGTCAAGAATCGTTCAAATCTTTTATTCTATGTGAAATCGTCGCACAGTATCACACAAATTAAGCCATTCCAAAAAGCCTTAAATGACGATACTTTTTTAAGGGAGTCAAAAAGTGGAAATTCCCCTTCTAAAAAGATAAGTAAGGATGCCCTTTTTTTACAGCACTTACTTTTTCAGAATAATATGAACATCTGGAAAAATTTTGATCTTAAATATTTTGAAGATGAAAAAATTAAGGAAATCCTAGCCTTTGTTTCACAAAACCCTAATTCTAAGAGAGAAGATATCTTAAAACATTTTGAAGAAAATAGTATAATAAAAGGAATAATTGAAGATAGTATCTTCTCTTTTTCTAAATCTGAGAGTAACATAGAGGATATAGCAAATATCTACAACGGTATTGTCAGAGAGTACTACCAAAGAAAAGAGGCAGAATATCAATTAAAAATAGCCTCTGCAGAACAAACAGGGAAATTAAAAGAGAGCGAACAACTCTTTAAAGAGTTCCAAGATTTAACAAAAGAAAAACAAAAATATGAACAAAGTAGCGGATTATGATACATATGACTATGATTACAGTACTTACTGGGATAAAAGGGAGTACGAACATAAATCAGAGGTTTTAGTATTAGAAAAACTTCTTAAAAATGAAAAAGGTAAATGGTTCCTTGATATAGGGGGATCTTTTGGTAGATTAGCTTCAATATACTCTAAAAAGTTTACTCACCCAGTTATAATAGATTACTCTTTAAAAACACTACAGAAGAACTTTAATCAATTAAAAAAAGATTATCCCAATATTGAACTAGTTGCTGCAAATGTATATTCCCTTCCTTTTAGAGATAACACTTTTGATGGATCTATCATGGTAAGAGTATTACATCATATTGAAAAACAAAACGAGTGTATTAAAGAGATATATCGAGTTTTAGATAGAAACGCTATATATATCCAAGAGTATGCTAATAAAGTACATATCAAAGCATTCTTAAGGGCAATTTTTACATTAAATTTTTCTTTTTTTAATCAATCTCCATACCAACAACCTGATAAGCACAATTATGAGGGAGCAAAAGAGGGATCTGAGGTTCTTTTTCTTAACTATCATCCATATTGGATAAAAAAACTTTTTAGTAAGATAGGGTTACATATCGAGAAGAAATACGGTTGTTCTTTCTTAAGAGTTGACATTTTAAAAAGAAAATTTAATACAAAAACACTTCTCTTTTTCGAAAATATCTTCCAAAATACCCTCTCATGGTCGAATATATCCCCAAGTATCTTTGTAAAAGCAAGGGCATTAAAAAAGAAGACATCTGCAATAGAGGTTGATAAATTAACTGAAATCTTAATTTGCCCAAAGTGTAAAGGTGATTTGAATATACAAAATGATAGTGCACATTGTAAAAAGTGTGAAAGTACCTACATTAAAAAAGAAAATATTTGGGATTTTAGAGTTTAAATGAAAACAAAAAGATCTTTAGGTCAGAATTTCTTCATAAACAAAAACT
>CAZQRG010000082.1:0-3486 GCA_964595745.1 uncultured Candidatus Saccharibacteria bacterium
AAACTAAGGCTCTATTTTCTGGATATGAATTAGTATGGTCAAGTACAAATCTATCCCTTTTTAAAGTACCAAAGTCATTAGAAAAAATATTTACAGAATCTCTTTCCAGTATTCAATCAATAAATACATTTGTTAAAGACATTCCAAAATACCCTACTCTCTCTCCTTTAGATATAGAGATACAGAATATTAGATTAGAGGGAAATGATATTGTTGGGGAGTTTGAATATAAGGGATACAGTACATACATGTACTCTAATCTATTTAAGGACTCTTTGAAAAGTTTGCCTTCAGAGGTTTCGTACAGCAATAATAGTTTGTACATATATCCTTCATATCCCTATGTAGAGGGAGATACCTCTATTAAACCATATCGTTCTTACTCTGGTGATTTTGAGTACTATGCAGTTGGGAACAGCTCATTTAGAAAAAACACACTTGCAGAGGGTATTACAATAGAGAATAGTTTTGAATCTAGTAACAGTGTTTTTGGTATCTCACAATCTGATTTCAAATCTATTGATATGCTTCCTTTACTAGTGCAAACTAAAGGAAGTGATTGCTCAGGAGGAAAGGTTGTTGAAAGTACTTTTGTTACACCACAAGAGGTTTCTTCAGGATTTAGTGTAAAAGGCACAACTGACTCCCCTTGTGTATATACTGGGATTCCAATAGATACTCAACAAAGAAATATTGTTAGAGTTATGATTAATTGGGAAACAGAGTTAGGTAACTATCCTGGGTTTTGTATATATTCTAATACAAGAGAAAAATGTCTGAACAGAGAGAAATTTCTTTCTTCTGATAACCAATATGGTGAAACAGATATCCTTATTGACAGCGTAATTGAAAAGGGAGAAGAAATTTCGTTAATTTTGTATGCTTCCAATATATCTAAAGATACAATATCGGAAGTAATATTTAGAAGTGTATCAATACAATATGCATCTTTATCAAATCCACTTTTAGTAAACACCTCTTCAGACATATGGAAACCCAAAGATATCTTTTTAGATGATGGTAATTTGTATTCAGTTCATATACCCATTGTTACAGGTAGTACAGGCTATATTTACAATGGTAAGGATTCTTTGTACACAATCTGGCAACCTAACAGATCAGATTCTGAAACAAAAGTTTTTGATGTTTCAATTAAATCAGGTATGTACCAAAGAGTAGAAAATGATTACATTAATCAAACAGCAAATCTATTTGTAACAAATCCAAATTCAAAATATCTTGTATATTGGAAAGGGGAGAATATTTCAAATATCCCATCTTCACTATGCCTCATATATGATAAGGAAGACAGATGCTGGTTTGCAGATATGTTTACTGATTCAAAAACCTCTTCATATTTAAATACATTTAACAGTAGTCAGAATGAAAAGCTTTTAAATGTAATATACGGTAGTACTAGCTATAAATTAACAACAGAAAATGTATTAAAAGAGTTCGCTTTTATGAAGTATCCACTGGCTTGGAATGGACTGATGTATGTACAGGAAAATCAGAATGAATTTAAGGAGTATGAGATGAAGAATATATTTAGTTCACCTAACTCTACATATTACAAAATTGAGAAGAAAGATATCCCCAATACAGAAGAAAATATTTTGTTTTCTATACCCCAAGCTAAATCACCTGGTTGGTTGGCTGTAAAAAGGAATGGTATCTTGTTAAGCTCCTTAGGAAAAGATACAAGAGGAAGTATCAATGATTGGAAACAGGCATGGGATGTTTCTAATACTAATTTTGATTCTATTTCTGTCATCTATTGGCCCAACCTACTATCATATTTTGGATATTCATTAATATTACTTTTAGGTATATATCTTACGATTAAATTCATTGAAGAGAGAAAAAATGGAAACAAGTAATCCTTTGGTATCAATAGTGATACCTGTACATAATGGAGAGAGATATATTAAAGAATCTATAGATAGCTGTTTAGAGCAAACATACAACAATATTGAGATAATAGTTGTAGATGATAAGTCGGAGGATGGGACTTTAGAGATATTAAAGAGATATGGAGATAAAATTACGGTAATACCTATTGAAAAACAGAATGGTTTGGGTAATGTAATTAATATTGGAATAAGGGAATCTAGGGGTACATATATAGCTAGAATGGATGCTGATGACATAATGTATCCTACTCGTATTGAAAAACAGATTGAGTATTTAGAGTCTAATCCTAACTGTGTAGCAGTTGGTGGTCAGATAGATATCATTGATGAGAATAGTAATGTTACTGGTCATAGAGAGTACGCTATTGAGGATAAAGATATTAAAAAGAATAGATTTCTTTTTCAACCTTTTGCACATCCAGCAGTAACACTTAGAAAAAGTACTGTAGAGGATATTGGTTTGTATCCTGAGAACATGTGGAAGGTGGAAGATGTTAAATTTTTCTTAATTCTAAGTACAAAGGGAGAATTTCATAATCTAGAGGATACTGTTCTAAAGTATAGAATGACTTTCAAAACTGAATCCCAATCTAAGATGTTAGATCATTTTAAAAAGACAAATGAGATTAGGAATTGGGCTATTAAAGAATTAAATATTAAGCCTACTGTAAGAGAGTATGTTATATGGAATATTCAAAAGATAGGAGTACACATACTTAGTATATTTCCTCCTACTCTATTTATGAGATCTTTTGAATTGTTTAGAAAACTGTTTAAGTAAAAAAAGAGGACATCCTAAGATGTCCTCAATGTAATATTTTTTGTCTTTTCGTCTTTAATATTTTTCAATATTTTTAGACTCATCAGTAGGATATATATTTTTAATATAAATATTAATCCTATAAGACTCTAGCGTGTGATGTGGTTTTTGGGGTTTTTAATGTCAAAAGACAGTAAAAGATAATCCCGAGACCAGGGTGCTAGAGTTGCTTACCGCATAAGCGGAGATAGGTATCCCTGTTAAGGGTTTATCGAGAGCACTTGCCTTCGAAGTTGAAACAGATATCGAAAGGTTTATTATCCACGGGAGATAATTCGTGCCCGGTCCAAAAGGGTTGAACCTTTAAGGTTTCCAGAGGATTCTGGCAGGCATCATACGAAAAACAGTATGGACCTTCACAGACCCCGGAATCCAAATGGACCCAGACTCGACGCTCAGCGTCCCATGTTTCAGTGAAAACATTGGCTTTCTCACCAGGTTTCATGCGTACTACGCAGGAAACGGATACATCCGAAGAGGATTCCTCTACGGTTGTCGAAGCACAAGTCTCACAAACGGGACACTCAGGGTTGGCGTTGTTAGGGTTCTTTCCGAATCCCCAGCCCCAGAACTTCCAGGTCAAAGGTGCAATCAGAGCAAGAACAATCAACACGCCCAATACGCTTCCGAACCACGTCCAAAACCTTCTCATTTCATTCCTCCTTATTAGGAAATCAAAAATTTTTTTGAAATTTTCATTTCAGCATTACCTAACGGTATGCATTCTATCTCCAATAATATATTTATAAATAT
>CAZQRG010000083.1:0-3485 GCA_964595745.1 uncultured Candidatus Saccharibacteria bacterium
ACAGATAGGGTCGCTAATTCTCCAATCCTTATTCCTGTTTGAAGTAAGACCTCAACAATAGAGTAGAGCCTTATATCAACCCTACTTACATCTCTTAGTGCCCTATACTCCATTTCAGAAAGTACTCTTGGTGGTTTAGTTTCAAATTTAGGATGTGCTAATTTTTCTGCAGGATTGTCAGTAATAATTGAGCTTTCTAAAAGATGTCTATAGAAAGTTCTGGTACTATTAATCTTTCTTGAAATACTCTTTGGTGTATAGTTATTATCCTGTAGGTGTTTCTTATATGCTTCTAAGTCGACGATTGTAGTTTCCTGGATTTTTGTAATCCCTCTTGTTGAAAAGAAGTTGAGTAATTGTTCAATATCTTTCGCATAGGCTATAACTGTGGCGTCAGACCTACCTTTATTACGTAATTCGCTAGCAAAGCTTTCTTGGTATTTAGCAAATAGAGGGTTTGATATTCTTTCCAATTTATTAAAATGTCTAATTTAAAACGACCTAGTATATAAACTATTAGATTATAGCACCACTCAAGATAGAATATCAATAATAATAACTACAGTGTTACTTTGAACAAATTACGTTTATTTGATAATATTTTTATATGGATAGAAGAATTAATATAAAAAGCAGAGATAGGATATTAAAGAGTAATAGTGGAGTAGAAATTTCTCGTATATCAAACCATTGGTTATTTAAGATATCTGCATTTGCCATATCAGCTATAATACTTTTTTCTGTGTTTAATTCGGTAAAAATCACTATTCAAAAATTAGAGATATTAAAAAAAGCAGAACAAGAGGTAGAGGATTTAAGATTAACTAACCTGCATCTATCTATTGGCATTAAGGATATGTCAACAGATAAGTATCTTGAGAAAGAGGCGAGAGATAGATTGAACTTTGGCGGGAAGGGAGAAATTGTTTTTGTTATCCCTGAGCCTACTCTAGAGTCTGCAAAAAAAGAGGTTGAATCAATCGTTAATCCCCAAGTTGATAGTGTGTATGAAGAAGGTAATAACATAGGTGAATGGATAAAGTTTGTAGCTGTTGGAGTTTGAAGTAGTACTTTCTTTAGAGTATAATCAAAATCGTTAATATCGCGGGGTAGAGCAGTGGCAGCTCGTCAGGCTCATAACCTGAAGGTCGTTGGTTCGAATCCAACCCCCGCAACCATTTCCGTTATCTCTTAAATGCAATATATGGCCAGTTTCTTCCTCTTTCATTTGTATCAAGGCCATATCCTTGTACCCATAGGTCGTCTATAGTAAAGCCAAGATATGCTATTGGTACATCTATTTCTCTTTTGTCTGGTTTTGATAAGAAAGCACATACCTTTAGAGATTTAGGTTTTCTTGCTTTTAGAATATTTAATAATGTATCTATTGAATACCCTGTGTCTACAATATCTTCCACAATTATCACATTTTTATCATTAATTGGAATTCTTGTATCTAATGTAATCTGTGGTTCTCTTGAGGAAGATGTTCCAGATCCATAGCTTGTTACTCCCATATAGTCTATTAATAGATTAGGGTGTTGAATACTTCTTGATAAATCAACAAGAAATGGGGTTGCCCCCTTTAATACGCCCAGTAGCAACAAAGGAGTCTCCTTATCATCAAAGTAGTCTTGATTAATTTGATCAGATAGCTCTGCAACTCTTTCTCGTATATCTTCTCTAGTAAATAGGATTTCGAAATTGGGATCTTCTGCTTCTAATCTCTCAACCATGATTGTTAATTTGAAATTAATCTTCCATTATACTCACCTTCTAGAATGAAATATATATTTATGATAGAATTGCTCTGTTGTATTAATATATTAATGTTTTAGTCATATGCCATTAACAGATCAACCAGTAAAAGGAATGTATATTAAAGAAGATAATAGGATCTTTTTTTTACAGGATCGTATGCTTAAAACCCAAGGAAGACAGGGGGGATTAATAATAATGAAGTTGAAAGCTCTAGACAATGGGCAGATATTAAATAAAACTGTTAAATCAGGGACAAAAGTAGAATATGTTAACCCTGAAACAAAAGAGGTACAGTACCTTTACAATGATGAATCTTTTGTTTACTTTATGGATATGGAAACATACGAAACTATTAATATTCCTAAAGATACTGTCGGATCATATCTTAATTTTCTCAAAGAGGGAGATAAGATACTGATTTTGACACATGAAGGAAAGATATTGAGTATCAAAGAGACCCCATCTGTTGTATTAGAGGTTACTGCTGCCGATGAGGCTGTAAAGGGAAATACTGCAAACTCTGCTACTAAGTTAGTTACAGTAGAGACGGGATACCAATTGCAAGTACCTCTTTTTATCAAAAAGGGTGATAAACTAAAAATTAATACTGAGAGCGGTACATATACAAGTAAGGCAAATTAATAGGATTTCAACTAATATTTTTGATATAATTAGCATATATTTTGGTGGGATAGCTCAGTTGGTTAGAGCATGGGATTCATAAACCCAAGGTCGGTGGTTCGATCCCACCTCCCACTACCATTTCATTTTAATAACTATTGATATGTCAGAAGAAAAAAAAGAAAGTAAGAATGTAGGTGTGAATATAATTAGAATTAAACCACAAAAGAAAAAGATTTCAATAATAAGTATTATTGGCTTTTTAGTAATGTCCTTCTTGTTAACAATAGGGATTAACTCATTTTTAAATTCTAGCTCTAAAGGCCAAGAGGTTGCGTTAAGTGAAATAGTCCTCTTTATCTCTGAGGGTAAATATGAAGAGGTTATTCTTAGAGATGATATGGTTATGATATCTCAGTCAAAGAAAGTTGATGGACAAGAAGTAATTGAAAGAAAATACGCCTTAGTACCACAGGGTGTAGATTTCTATAGTATGCTTTCTGATGCCGATGTTGATATAAAGACATTACAAAATGACTACTACAAACCTCGATTAGGAGTCACTTTTGGTGACATTATCTCCTTTGTCTTTTTAGGTGCAGGTCTTGTATTGGTATATATATTAATAAAGAATATGCAAGCATCTGGTGGTAAGATTATGGATTTTGGACAAAGTAAGGCTAGACTTCTGTTTGGAAAGAAAACGGGTATTACCTTTGAAGATGTAGCTGGTATTGATGAAGTTAAAGAGGAGTTAACAGAGATTGTTGATTTTTTGAAAAACCCTAAAAAATATTTAAGTATTGGTGCAAGAATTCCAAAAGGAGTTTTACTTGCGGGTGCTCCTGGTACAGGTAAAACCCTCTTGGCAAGAGCGGTAGCAGGTGAAGCTGGTGTACCATTCTTTCATACCTCTGGTTCTGAATTCGAAGAGATGTTGGTTGGTGCAGGAGCTTCTAGAGTTAGAGACCTTTTTACAAAAGCAAGAAAGGCTGCTCCCTGTATTATCTTTATCGATGAAATAGATGCTGTAGCTAAAAAGAGAGGAACAGTTTTGCACTCTGGTGCTGGAGAGCAAACCTTAAACCAGATACTTGTTGAAA
>CAZQRG010000084.1:0-3413 GCA_964595745.1 uncultured Candidatus Saccharibacteria bacterium
TAATTAGTCCAACTATTATTCCTATTAAAGCTATTATAGAAACAATTGTGCAGATAATTGCTGCATATTTTGTAGGTTTTGCCATATTTTAATAATAGAAAATATATATATAAATTTATACTCCATATTCAATATCAACTCAACTGAATATAGAGCATGCAATATTTGGATACCAAATAGAATTTACATGATTAGAATTTAACTATAAAAAATCATGGGGATATCAACTTTCGGAATCCATGTAAAATGAAAATGAGCCAAAAGAGATGGTAGAAAAAGGAGATGAAGTATCAGATTCCTGATATAATGGAGGTATGAAAATAGTAGAAAACAAAATCAGTATAAAAGAATTAAAAGAAATGTCTTCTAAGATGTTTGGTAATTTAGTAAAGGCAGTTATAGATGTCGAGAAGAATATTCTAGTTGTTGATGCAGAATTACATTCAGATCAAGAAGCATATTTACTTCAATTAGGTTCTAAGCAAGAAAACCTTTGGGGTATAAATATATATCCAGAGTTACAAGTAGATGAAAGGGTAGAATTTGATTCTATGATAAATTTAAGACCTTCACAAGGTAATAACTCGAGGGGTGTAGAGAGCAAGGAAGTACAGAAAAAGATATTAGATATTGTTAATTCAAAGATACAAGATGAGTAATATACAACACAAAAATCAAGCAGAGGGAGAGTGGGTAAAAAAATCATTTCTAGAACAGATGGCTAATATTGGTAGTGAAGTATACAGGGCTATCAGTTGGAAGGAAAAAAATAGTGAGTATTCAGAAATGGCATTTAATAGATCTCTTGAACTTTTTGATTTAACAAAAAATTCTAAATTAACATCTTCTCAATACAAAGAATTAACTAGAATGAGGGAGATATGGGTGGATTATTTCAAATATGATAATCGGTATAATTCAACTAAGGAGAATATCAATAAATACTTTATGTATTTAACAGTAGCTTTTAAGAATTTTCAAAGATAGGGTCTTCTCTTTTAGAAATACTTATTTAAATGTATCACAAGAGGATATCTCTCCTTGGTTGTATCCTATCATAAACCATTCTTGACGCTGTTTGGATGTACCGTGGGTGAAAGTTTCTGGATTTATATATCCTTGAGTCTTTTCTTGAATACGATCGTCACCAACTGATGCAGCTGCATCCATTGCCTCCATTATTTCACCTGACTCGAATACATTCTGGTCTTTAATAGAGTAAGCCCATATACCTGCGTAACAATCAGCTTGGAGTTCTGCCTTTATTGATGTTTCATTATCACCATTTGATAGATTATTAAGTATACCTGTTAAGTTTTGTACATGATGTCCTACCTCATGAGCTATTACATATGCTTGGGCAACATCTCCTCCCTTTGCTCCAAACCTATTTATCATTTCATCAAAGAATGTCTCATCAAGGTATATTGTTTGATCAAGAGAACAGTAGTGTGGTCCTACTTGGGATGTAGCAACTCCACAAGCAGATTCTGTAGCTTGCCTAAAAAGTACTAGTTTTGGTTCAATGTATTTACTATTAGCATTAAGAAATATTTCATTCCATGTATCATTAGTTGATCCTAATACTGTTGAAGAGAATACTTCGTAGGGGTCTTCTCCAGCAAATTCGCCAGCATTTTGTGTATTTTGTCCTTGTTGTAATACTGTTTCAAGTGTATTTAATAGTGCATTTCCAAAATCTCCCCCATTTAGTAGATTCATTGCAAATACTATTGCTACTCCAGCGAGAGTAACCCCTCCAATTGCAACAGGTCCAATTGATCTTCTGTCATCAACATTACCTCTACTTCCAATTTTATTCCAATTAGCCATTATAAATACTTTAAGAATTTAGATAGTTAATATATGTTCTGTGGGAAGTATCTTAGTAATTAGTATATAGTATTATACCAAGTTAGTAGAAATCAAAGAAGTAATAATAATGGAGTAACATTTCAATTAACAAAGAGTTAGAATTATGGGTATAATACTGAAATAGCAACCACAAGTTTACACGAAACAACTGCAAGTTGGTGGTTGCTACTATTGTGGGGGCAATATAATCGAGCAATAAATTTAGTATTTTATTTATATGAGTTTAAGAAGAAATTTAGAGTATCTTAGAAAACAAAAGAAACTCTCTCAAGAAGATTTAGCATTTAAACTAGGAGTATCTAGACAGGCAGTTTCAAAATGGGAGTCAGGAGGAGCATTTCCTGAAACAGATAAAATGTTATCTATATGTAAAATATTTGATTGTTCATTAGATGAATTAATGAATGGGGATATTGCCCAATTAGAGATAGATAAAGATAGAAGATATTCATTTGGAGATCTAGTATCTGAAATAACAGATATTGTTAATAGAACAATAAATATGTTTGATAATATGAATATAAAATCATTATTTAGGTTCGGATTTGAAATGTTAATCCTTTTCATATTACTTCTTCTTTTACATATTCCATTCCATTATCTATTTACACTTGGCAATGATGTATTGATGAATATAAATGGGAATATTTCTAATCTATTAATTTCAATCTGGAAATTAATTACAGAGGTAGTATATATTGTTTGTGCAATTATTTCTTTTGTGTATATATATAAAATTAGATTTTTGGATAAATTTGAGATTGCAAAAAGAGAAAATAATAAAACAGATATAAACGAAGAGGAAGTTGTTAAGGAGGAGATTATTAATATTAAGGGGAAAAAGGTAGAGTTAAAAAGATATGATTTTGGTCTATTTTCGTTTATTGGTAAAATCTCTTTGGTTGTTATCAAATGTTTTACAGCATTATTATCCTTACCAATAATATTCCTACTATTTTCATCAGTTGCCTCTGTTCTAATAGGTATAGTACTAATGTTTGATGGAGTTATATATATTGGGGTAATAGTATTCTTACTTTCTTTAATAGTATTTGCAATATCTCTACTGTATATCCTTTACAACTTTATTGTTAATCATAGAACAAATTGGCAAACACTTTTTTTCTTTTTCATTTCTTGTGTATTAGGATTTGGAATAGGTGCAGGTATCTCTGTATTAGAGTTCAGTAAAATGACAATATCTAATACTGCTCCAAAACTAGTAGAAAAGAAAGTAATGGAAGAAACCTTAGAGATGAAAGATAACTATATATTACAAAATCTTTCAGATGATATTGAATATTTAGTAGATGAGTCAATGGAAAATATGATTAAGATTAATATGCAATATTATGATGTTTTTACAAATAAAGTAGAGTTAGAAATTCCTGATGAGGTTTCAGGTGACATATTTATATATCCAGTAAGAGTTCAAAGTGTTAATCTCGGTGATTTATATACAATATTGGTCGATGATCTAAAACAGAAAACAATATCAAACTATGTTCTTTTGAAAAGTATTCATGTTAAGGTATATG
>CAZQRG010000085.1:0-3385 GCA_964595745.1 uncultured Candidatus Saccharibacteria bacterium
AGAAAATTGGCATCTAATTACTAAAGGATGTAATTATTGCTTCTGCGATATTAACAGGTTCTCCCTTTATCTTATTCTCGTAAGCCTTAAATCCTGGATGTAAACTTATTTCCTGTAGTAATGGTTTCCCATTCGTCAACATGATATCAACAGCGATAAAATCGGCTTCTAAAATCCGTGCAACATTCTCTGCAAGAATTTTTTCTTCTTGGTCAGGAACGTTGTACATACTATATATACCATGGTTCACTGTCATGAAACCTTGGCTTGCATGTCTTTTCCATCCAGCTATTACTTTTCCCTGTTTAACAAAGAGCCTCATGTCTATAGCACTATCCGAGAATTCTTGAATAAACATCCTAGTTAGATCTAATTCTTTTAGATACTCCTGTTCATATCCCTCTGGATTATCTATCTTAAATACATTCTTTTTTACTTTATCTTTTCCACCCATATTCTCTAATCTATTTGCTCCAGAGTAGTCTTTTATTATTAATGGGTACTCATTTAACATATCTCTTTGTTCTAAATACTTACCATCTGTTCTAAAGTAGGTATTAAAATAGGGGATATTATTTTGAGAACAGAATAGGGCTAGTGCGATTTTGTTGTAGTATGGGAGTTTTTTAATACTTTTACTATTCTGAACTAATATTTTACTATTAGGGTTGTTTACATTATATTGATCAACATAATCAATGATGTATCTTTTGAAGTGATACTGCATGTCGTTATGTAATTCATGCCCTCTGAATATGATATGACTGTATTTTCGAAGATCTTCCCCTTGTACTTTTATCAATGTTTCACCATTTAAGAACCCAAATTCGACTTCATCCCAGTATGCTAAAGAGTGGGGTATATTTTTTTTGTTCAATTCTTCTATTAAACGAAGATTTGCACTTGCGACATTTCCTTCATTACTGTTTTCTACTCTTTGTTTTTTATCTAATATTAGATACTTCATATTAATGTATTACTTTAATTTTATTTATTAAACCTTTTCGTTTATATCTTTTTACAATCTTCATATTATCTCGAACGGTACTTTGGTCTTTAATAACAAAGAGAGTATCTATATGATCAAAACCTAATCCATACTCTTTTACCTCATTCCAATCTCTGAAGTAAAGCATTATTACATCAAGATAGCTATTACATTTAATTGATTCAACAGATCTGTATTTCTCTAATCCTCTATTAATTTCAATGCTGTTAATATAGTATCGGTCTTCGATAATCTCACCAACATTCTCTTCCTTTTTAATTATTCGCTTTCTTCGAAGTTGAGTAGGTAGGTTATCTTTACTTTGACCAATTACAACAAATCTCTTACATGTATTTTCAGATAGTAATCCATTAACATAGATATCTGCTACATACCCTCTCTGCTTGCCCAAAACAGGATAGAAATTAAGGTAGGCTTCTGGCATGGTATTTATCTCAAGTATGGCTCCATTCTCTTTTGTAAGGGGTTTTGAGATATCCAAACACATGACATCTACACCTAGTACATAAGCATGTATTGATTGGGCTATACTTTCTACTAGTATTGTTATTTCCTTCCCAACAGTATCTGTAAAGTCTTCTGTGATACCTCCTTGGCTCATACTTGCTACCTTTCTAACGTTAATCTTTTCATCCTTTTTGGGTACATACTCTAAAGAAAGATCTTGATCTTTAATATATTCCAAAAGTGGCCTGTCAATTGCTATGGGTTTTAATATATGTGCGGGATTAGAGGTATTTCTTCTTGGATCAAGATTTTCTTTCTCAATCAGCTCTTCTATATTATTTTCACCATCTCCAATTATAAAAGCAGGAATTCTTTTGGTTACAATTTGTAACTTACCATCGATAACAAGGAGCCTATAATCCTCTCCCTTTATCTGTTCTTCAATCATAATTTTCTTTTGCCATGCACTTCTATCTTTATCTCGAATCTTTTCTTTTGCATAATCAAAGGCTTCCTTTGCTTTTACTAATGTATCTATTCCTACAGAAACACCCATCCCAGCTGTTAAACCGGTAGGTTTAATTACTACGGGCTTTTCAAACTCACCCCAAATCTTTTCTAAATACTCTTTGTTAGGAAGAGTGTCCCACTTTGGCATTGGGAGATTCAATCTCTCAATTAATGTATTTGTTGACCATTTATCCCTTTGAATCTTTTGTGAGATGTGAGAATCTTTAGAAGATGCAATGGAGCCTGTTATTTGACTACCCTTACCACAACCAAGTAAATAGTACCTATTAAATACACCATCGTATCCCTCTTTAGGATCAGCTATTTTAGTTGTTTCAAGTATATATGGAGTAATCTCAATCCCTTTCTTTATACATGATTCTAATGAGGAGATTGTTGACATTGATTTAATTCTTTTAGAGATCAGAGTTTCAATTATATATTCCTGTGCATTTTTTAATGTAATTTCTCCCTTTGAGAGTTGGTTTAAGGTATTTGCAGATTCTCTCCAAAGAAATGGTAATTTTGATTGGATAGTAAGGAGAGTAGGCGATACTGAATATTGATGTATAAATATTGGATGGAATGATCCAATCTTATCTAATATTGTTGGTATATCACCAATATTTTCTCCATCAAGAGAGATCTTTACTGTAGATATCTCTGACTCTAAATTTATTCCTTGAATAGTTTGTATCATTTGGAGCTAGATAATTTTAGATATATATTCCAATATTGGAATTGCGACCTTAACAATTTCTCCCTCGTCTACCTTATAGTGAAGTCTTAGACCGGGGTTATAGTTTATTTCATTTACTGCACATTTTGATGGTTTAGTAATATCAGGAGTGATAATATCTACACCCCCAAATTGAGTACCTATTGCGTGTACAGCATTTATAGCAATATCCTTATAGTATTGATGTGCCTGATCAAAACACTCCTGTGTAGTTCCCCCTGTTGTAAGATTACAGTTATATCTAAGTATAACCTCTTCATTTTCTTTGGGGATGTACTCAAGATTAAAACCGTAGTTTTCTAATCTTTGATGTACCTCGTTATCAATTAATATTGGTTTTAGTAAATTCTTTTTTCGTTGAACATTTTTTGTTTTTATTAATTCCTCAATACTATCTTTTCCATTACCAGTAACAAAGGCGGATTTTCTTCTTACAATACCGATTACTCGCTTTCCTAAAACAAGGAATCTATAGTTTTCTCCTTCGATAAAGGTTTCTCCAATTACTTTGTTTATACCCTTTCCCTTTGAAACCTTATATGCACTGTTATATGCATTAATAACCTGATCATTGTTTTTTGGAAGTAGGGTGACACCAATACCACCTAACTGTTGAGATGGTTTTATTACAATCTCTTTATACTCATTAAAAAACTTGATTGCCTCCTCTTCATTTTTCA
>CAZQRG010000086.1:0-3380 GCA_964595745.1 uncultured Candidatus Saccharibacteria bacterium
TGTTTTTAATTTTCTTCGCGCTATCAACAATTTCTGGAAACATTTCTGTAACATCCTCTAAATTTCTAGTAAAAAGTTTTACCCTTATTTTTGAATTATCCCCTACTTCAAAGAGATTTTGAGTGTCCTTTGTAGTATCTTTTGTATACCTCTTCCAAATAGGGATATTGCCCGAAGCTAAAATTTCCTCTTTTTCCTCCCATTTGTGTATTTGACATCTCAGACCATCAAATTTTGGCTGTAGTATTACATTTTCTTTAAATCTTTCGCCCAATTCTTCAAAACTACCTACTCTTTGAACTAACCTAGATAAAATGGGAGTACCTGGTATGGCAGATATGCTTTTCAACTTCTCTTCTACACTCTTTTTATCCCTAGAAAACACTCTTTTTCCTATATACCCAATATCCGCACATACACCGTATGCGTGCTCCAAACTTTCTTTTAGCCCTTTATCTCCAACAGTTGCAATTGAGAATACATCTAAAAGTGATCTAATACTTAGACCTAGCCTTAATTCGCCACATATGGTACGTATAAAAAATTTACTCTCAAGAGGATCTAACTTTGTTATACACTCTAATACAATTTTACCCTTTGTAAGTATGGAACCTGTGCCAGTTGTATTAACAATCTGCCATAAAATGTCGTATATATCCTCTATATCAAGCCCTTTTGATATCAGCCCCTTCTCTTCTACTACTTTATACACCGTATCCCCTATATCCCCACTCTCTTTTCTAAGTGAGCCTAAATCTTTTGTAAAGTACCTAGATAGCAGGTTAATTAAGCTTTTTTCTGAGTAGTTAAACTCTGAATTAACAAACATTGGAGCTACTCTACCCTGTATCATGTAAGAAATAATTTCAACTTCGTTGTTATCACATGTCTTAAGAAAATTTGCCAATTCAAAAGACATATCATTTCTTGATTGGATAGATTCTAATTTTTCAAAAAGCTTACAAAGCTCTGAATATTTATACATACCTTAACTATTTAAAATATATCTTGTATCCCTTGTACTACCCTCCTGTCTAACTAAATTAGACTCAACCAATGAGGTCATATCTCTTCTTAATGTTCTTGTCGATACATTTGGATGAAGAGCGTAAATATCTGATGGTAGTAAGAGTTTTCTCCTGTTTATTAGCTTAAGGATATCTTTCTGCCTACTATTTAATTTTGTATGTACTACTTTCTCTTTTGTAATATCTTCTTTCTTAGGATTTTGTTTTTCTTGAATTGGATATTTCAAAGATGTGGTTATATTTTCTCCCTTAAAGAGCTTTAGAACAACAAATATCCCTAATATCATTGATAGAAGGTATGTTATTTTTTTAAACATATTTTAAATTTAATAACTTAAATATATTCTTTTACTTCAAATCAGAAAGAGCATCCCCTGTTGATACATGAACATCCAGTGGTACATCTAATTTTACGCTTTCTAACATTATTTTCTTTGCTTCCGATGAAAACTCCTTTATTACATTCTTTTTTGCTTCAAACACTATTTCATCATGTATCTGTAACAGAATATATACCTGTTTTGGGTATTTCTCTTCTATCAATGAATAAAGGTTTTTCATTACTAATTTCATAATATCAGCTTCACTACCCTGTATTGGCATATTAATAGCCTCTCTAGCAGATGCAGCTCTAAGCCTTCTGTTTTGCGACCTTATTCCCGCTATATTTCTTGTAGTACCAAACATTGTTTGAACATACCCTTTTTCAAATGCTTCATACTCTATCTTTCTCATATATTCCTCTACTCCCTTGTAATGCTCAAAGTATGCCGAAATGTATTTCCCTGCCAGATCCCTATCTATTCCCAAAAGAGATGAAAGGCCAAATGCTGTTTGACCAAATATCATTCCGAAATTTACAGTCTTACCTAAACTTCTCTCTTTATGTGTAATATCCGCCATCTTTTTATCTAATACCCTCGCAGCTGTAGCAGAGTGAATATCTAAATCATTAATAAAGTCCTGGGTGAGTAACTTGTCATTAGAGATATCGGCCATAATTCTAAGTTCCATTTGAGAGTAATCCATGCCTAACAGCTCAAAACCATCTCTTGCAACAAAACACTCTCTTAATCTTTTAGCCCATACTCCTTCAAGTGGTAAATTCTGTAAGTTGGGATTAATTGAGGAAAATCTTCCAGATGTTGTTCCTGTCTGTTTAAAATCGGTATGTATTGAATGTACTCCATCACTTCTAACTATACAATTTAAATACAATGGCTCGATATATGTATTTAGCACTTTAGTAATTTCTCTAAAGTACAACAGATGTTCTATTATCGGATGAATCCCAAGCATGCTATCTAATATTGATTCTCTTGTACTTCCCTTTGACTTATTAGGTAAATCTAACTCCTTAAAAAGCACATCAGAAAGCTGCTTAGGAGAATTAATATTAAACTCATGTCCAACAATACTGTAAACCTCTTTCTTACACTCTTCTATTTCCTTCTCAATATCAGTTTTAATTGAATCTAGTTTTTTCCAATCAATTTGAAAACCCCTACTCTCCATCTGAGAAAGAATAACTGAGATAGGGAGCTCTATCTCTGTCAATGTACTTAGAAGATGTCTATCAGATACCTTTAAGAATCTCTCAATACTTTTTTTGGTGTATTCATAGAGCTCAAGGCTATCTATTCTTTTAATCTGTTCAATATATGTATCCTCTAATGTATCCAATACCGACTGGATATACATTGGTGAAATCTTCTCATTCAAAATCTTAGTTGAATATTCAAAAGCTAAATCCTTTATCTTTACATTCCTCTTTTCTGAATGCAGAATATGTTCTGCAAGTAATACGTCGTAGTATGTTGATACATCATGAACAGAAATGTTCTTTGAATATGTAACTAGCTCTTCGAAGTTATAGAATATGACTTTCTTACCCTTAATATATTCAAAGATGTCCATTGGCTTAATTAGGATATTCTTTAGGTGTTTTTCTTTATCTATACTCCTAATACACACATATCCTTCACCACTGTATGACTCTTCGTTGTTAATATATACAACCCTTAACTCTTCACTTTGTCGTATAACCTCTTTTATTTCTTCCTCACTGCTCCATTTCATATCCTCTCCCTTGCTTCCAAACATATCTAATTGAGATTGATTTGTAGGTAATATCTTTTTACCAAAGATCTCATCTAACCTACCCATTAGTGATTTAAATGCATATTTCTTAAAAGTGAAATCTAGTAGTCCTCTATCTAAATCCTTAAGGATACAATCTGTTAGATATACATCTAAGTTAAGTCCCCTTTCTATCGTTGCTAACTGCCTACTAAACTCTGCCTGTTCTACTCCCTCTGCAATAAGGGTTTTAGCTCTACCCTCTACTTCATT
>CAZQRG010000087.1:0-3323 GCA_964595745.1 uncultured Candidatus Saccharibacteria bacterium
AGAGCAACGCACTCCTAACGCGTAGGTTGCTGGTTCGACTCCGGTCGGGTGCATTCGTAAATATTTCATATATATATATATAACTATGGAAGAGAAAGTAACAGTAGATCAACTTAAACCACCAGATAGAAAAGATGGATATCCTTTACAGACACCCAAATGGTTAAGAAGGGTATTAGAGATGATTCCTGGTAGTTTAATATGGTTTTTTGTCCTATCTCCATTAATATTTGCAATTTTTGGATGGGAAGATGTCTTTGTCTTCTATATTTCTTATCTTATCATCTATTGGGTATATAGGGGGATTAAATTTGTTGTTGGTGTTGCTGTAGGTGTTAAACGAATGGAGAGGGATATGAAAACTGACTTTATTTCAAAGATTAATGAAATAGACAGAGAGAGGTTTGAAAAACTTAAATATATATATCTATGTCCTGTTTACAAAGAAGATTTAGATATATTAGAGCCTTCTTTCGAAGCATGGAGTAAAAGTGATATTGGAGCTAAAAAGATCCATGTTGTTGTTGCTATGGAGGAAAAAACAGCTAAAGATATTCAAATTCCGAACTTTAATATTCTTAAAGAAAAATACGGAGATATATTTGCAAGTATGGAGTATCAGGTGCACCCATCTGGTATAGAGGGTGAGGCAGCTGGTGTTAAGGGTGCGAATATTAATTGGGCTATGAGGAATTTTGTTAAAAGGTTAGAGAAAGAGGGAGAAGATATTCATGACTACATGTTAATTACATGTGATTGTGATTTAAGACCACATCCTAAATACCTATCGGCTATTACTTATAAATATCTAACTGTAGATTTGCCAGACCAGAAATACTATACAAGTGCTGTGTATACACTAAATAATAATATATGGAGAGTACCTGTATTAATAAGGGTACAATCTACAATGCTTACTCTTGTTACTATACATAACTGGACAACGGAGAAGTATGAAACTATACCTTTCTCAAATAGTGTATTTAGTTCTAAAGCATCTTTTTCTTCATATGTAGTTAACCTAAAGACATTAAAAGAGGTACATTACTGGGATCCTGAGTTAGGAATTGATGATACGACATTCTTTTGGAATGCAGTAGTTAGATACAAGGGTAATTTCAAAGGGGAAGAGGTATATCTTCCAAGTAATAGTGATGCAGTCGAGAATGAGACTATGATTAAATCTTATAAATCATTTTATAAACAGCAACACAGATGGGGGTGGGGGATTATCATATTCCCAACAACACTAGCGGCTCTTATATATACAAAAGATATTCCTATTAATTGGAAATTACATATGGTTTGGGCTATGGTAAAAAACTATATACTCTTCTTTACTGTAGTATATCTTATGACTGTAGGTCTCGATTTATTAGGTGTGTTTAGTAAAAATTATGCGTATAGCTCTGCAGCATATAATTTGCCTACTGCTATGAGTTTTCTTCTTAGTCTTCTGATTGTATGTAATGGGTTTTTAATATATTACAGAAGAAAACTAATTCCAATCCCAAAAGATTGGCCTCTATGGAGGAATCTTTTAGACTTTGGTGAAGTGGTATTAATAGCTGTACAGATGTTAAGTTTTGGTTTTATTCCATATCTTCAAGCTCATACAGAGATGATGTTGGGTAGAGGGTTTAAGAAGAATTTCTATGCTACAGAGAAAATACAGATGAAGAAAAAGGCAACTTAGTGGATTAGGTATGAATTAATAGAAATATCTCTGATACCGCCCTCCGTTTCCTGTCCTAGTGAAAGGGTTACTATCTTTTCTGCAGAGGGGGTAACAATTTGGAATATATTTGTATCTGTACTATCTAAAATCTTCGTTTTATTTTCTCCCTCTTTATCAGCAATATACATTGTTTTATCTTGTATATATGAAATATTTAGGGAATTAAATAGCCAATTAACATTGGAAATATTTTGATCTAAACCATCAATTCTTTTTGCTCCAATTTGAGCTGTATGATCACCATTTTCTTTCTCAAAGGTAAACACACTGTATCCCTGTATATCTTTAAAAAGGAGCTTGTAGTTATCATGGGAGAACTCTATTAATTCAGAAAAGTAGGGGGATACTAAATAGTACTTTTTGCTATCAATACTATACCAATATGAAGAGATATCTGATTGAATGAATACTCCTTTTGCATCCTGATTAACAACAAATCCCTTTATCTTACCAACGCTTTTAGTACTCTCTGGGGAGTTTGTAAAAGGTAAATACTTTCCATCACCTGTGTCTTGCATATATCTTAATATGTAGTCTTGGTTTTTTTGGAAGAAAAGATCTCTAATTATAGTATTAGGTGCAGATCCATCCATCTGTTGTTGAACAAGAATATACGCATTGACATCATCTAGCTGATATTCTGGATTAACATCTATTTTATAAAAGAAGCCTTGTTGATCTGTATTCCATATATATTCATTTCCTTCAACCTTCTTTATTAGAAGATATCTTGTTTGCTTAGTGATATCGAAAGATATTAAGTCTTGACTAGATTCAAATATTAGATATTGGTTATTCTTTGACCATGTCATACTGTAAGACGAAAATACCGAGAGATACAACTCAGTTAGTGTATCTAAACTAGAACTCTTGGTTGAATCTAGAAGATAGTACTTAGTAGCGGTGGTATCTATTATGGTTAACACTCCGTATAAACCATTTGGAGAAAGTGATATTTCGATATTTGGCTCAACTGCCAAATCAAATGTAAGAACAACTCTTGGATTAGAAGCCATATCCCAGAAGGCTGTGTTTGTATCAAATCTGTATAGTGAGTATCTATATATTAGGGTTTCAGGTATATATTCATTAACAAGAAAATATATGTGACTATCATATTCATTAATCCAGCTATTAATATATTTTTTACCCTGTAGTATGAAATTTTGTTGTTTCTCAATCTGTTCTTTTATTAACCAAGGATAGACAGGGGTAGACTTCTGTTCCTTTATCTCTATATTCTTTCTCCATTCAATATATCCACTTTTGTATAGAGAAACATCATATACACCAATAGGTAAGCTAACACTTTTTGGAGTCTTTCCCTTCTCTTTACCATTTACATACAGGTTAGCTAAAAATGGCTCTGATTCTACTGTTAATACACCTGTTTTAATAAAAGGCTGAGTTGTATCTCCTAATCTCCAACCATTTGCATAAAAATATATTGCTATTGCACCGGTATACACAAATATAGAGACAAGTATGGATATTAATGAGAAAAGCCTCTTGTTGTAATTACCTTTCTTTGTCATAAATCTAGTATATCATATCGTGATACCAATTTTATTGGTATAATCTTGTC
>CAZQRG010000088.1:0-3290 GCA_964595745.1 uncultured Candidatus Saccharibacteria bacterium
AAGAGGTTTAGTATCTAAACCCATTTCACTATTCTTTATCCTCAATACTCCCTCACTTGTATATATTGTTCCATGTCTTGCATTACGTGTAACAAGTACAGTGTCAAACAGATTAAACCCTATTTTAGCAGCTTTTAGAATATCCTCCGGCTTACCTACTCCCATTGCATACTTAATTGTATCTTTAGGAATATTCTCAATAACAGCAGCCATCTCATCAACAACTAACTGTCCATCACTATCTACAACATACCCTCCAAAATTATACCCATCAAAACCAATTTTTACTAACTCTTTTGCACAGAATGCACGAAGATCAGGATAGTTAGCTCCCTGTACTACACATGTAAGACGTTTATTTGTCTTCTTACTACCTCCGAATTCATTCTCAAAATGTTTTTTACATCTTAATGCCCAATTAATAGTGCGCTCTACAGATTTCTCTGCCTCTTTTCTTGAAAGATTTGTATCTCTACAATCATCTAAGGTAACCAATACATCCGACCCTATTTTCATCTGTATATCTATTGATGTCTCAGGAGTTAGTTCGTATGTATTTCCCTCTTTCGGAGATTTAAAGATTGCACCATTCTCATGTACTTTACCTTCCCATTTTTTAGAATGAAGAAGAGAGAAAAGTTGAAACCCTCCGGAATCAGTAAACACGATACCATTCCAACCCATCATTTTTTTAATACCCCCCAGCTCATGAATTATATCTGGTC
Organism: uncultured Candidatus Saccharibacteria bacterium; assembly: GCA_964595745.1. Taxonomy (GTDB): domain Bacteria; phylum Patescibacteriota; class Dojkabacteria; order SC72; family SC72; genus UBA2259. The sequence goes on from CAZQRG010000088.1 coordinate 726, forward strand.
CTGGATGAATCAAAAGATGTAAGGTGTTTGTGACAATAGCCTCTGTTCCGGTTTCCTCCAATTGCTTTGTAGTCAAATACCGAACTGCTCCTCTGGTTGCATCTGGCATAAAAAAATATCTATACTTTAAAATATTTAAATCCATATATTATTTACTTAAGTTATCCCCTATCAGCATACTATCTCCATAGCTAAGAAATTTATACTCTTTTTTAGAAGCAAATGCATATGCTTTTTTAATATTTTCCACTCCAGCAAATGAACTAACTAAAAGAATTAATGATGAATCTGGCATATGAAAATTAGTAACTAAAGTATCAACAACCTTCCATTCATATCCAGGATATATATATAGCTGTGTGTATCCAGAGTATGGTAACACCTTTTCTTCTTTGTTAGAGTACACACTCTCAAGTGCTCTTGCTACTGTTGTACCAAATGCCCATACCTTTCCTTTACATTCATTTATTTGATCTGCTACTTCTTCTGAAACCTTAATATACTCCTTATGAATAACATGATCTTCAATGTTTTCCTCTCTAATGGGAGCAAAGGTGCCCCATCCTATCTTTAATTCAATTTTTAATATCTTAGCACCTTTCCTCTGTATTCTATCCAATATATCATCTGTTAGATTTAAGCTTGCTGTAGGGGCTGCAACAGCTCCAGGTATAGATGAAAATACCGTGTTATACCTTTCTCTATCACTCCCCTCATCCTCTCTTTTCATATACGGAGGCAATGGTGTATGTCCATACTTCTCAAAGAGTAAATTAGAATTACCCTTTAGAAATTTAATAACAAAACCATTATCTTCTCTTTGCACAACCTTTATTAATATCTCTTCACATATTAATCTGTCTGAAATCTTTACATCTTTTGCTCTACCTATTAAACAGAACCACATCTTTTTCTCCCTTTCCTCTAAAAACAGTACTTCTACTTTTTTATGATTAGGAGTTAAAAAATATGTTCTACTATCTATTACCTTAGTTTCATTTAATACAACAATATCTCCCTTCTTAATATATTCTGGTATATCAAAGTATTTCTTTTCGACAATATCACCACTTGTTCTATCTAAGACTAATAACTTGGTTGTTCCTCTTTCTTTTGGAGGGTATTTAGCAATTAGATTTTCAGGTAGATTGTATTTAAATTCTGAGATATTCATACTTAGTTAGTGATTATATAGCAATTTTGCTTGTATTACAGTAAAATTAGGTATGAAAAATTTAATTACACAACCTATTAACACTTTATTTCTTGGAACAGACTGGGAATCTGTAGAAACACTTAAAGCTCTTAATCAAGATACTAGGTTTAATATAGTTGGAGTAATTACAACGGTAGACAAACCTGTTGGTAGAAAACAGATATTAACCCCTTCAAAAGTAAAAGAGTATGCTATACAGAATGGAATAGATGTCTTTCATACAGAAAAAAATATTGAAAAGTATCAGAAAGCTTTAGATATATTCAAACCTGAACTAATTGTATGCAAAGCATTTGGAGAGATACTTCCTGAATTCTTTATACAGTCTCCTATATACAAATCAATTAATGTTCATTTCTCAATTCTTCCTAAATACAGAGGTGCTGTCCCTATTCAAAAAGCTATCCTTGATGGAGAGACAGAAACGGGTATATCAATAATGTTAATGTCTGCAGGTATGGATGAGGGTGATATATTAAAAATATTTAAAGAACCTATACTTGAAAATGATACCAACCTATCTCTTAGAGAAAGACTTGTTAAAAAGTCTGCTCAGATCCTAGGAGATGTACTTGATGATTGGGTTAACAATAGAATTACACCTCAAAAACAGGATGATTCAAAAGCAACATACTGTTGGCAAAGGGATATCTCCAAAGAGAATGCAGAAATCAAATGGGATGGTATGGAACCAGAATATATTGAGAGATTAGTAAGAGCTATGATACCTTGGCCAGTTGCTTGGTTTACATCTAACAATCTACATAGAAATCTTCAAAACAAGAAAATACAAATACATAAAGCACAAATTATTAAACAAAATACCAACCTAAAGCCAGGGATAATATATCTTAAAGATAGGATGATATTAGTAGGTACCAAGAAACAAAATACGAGTTTAAGAATACTTGAACTGCAAATTGAAGGTAAAACTGCTATGAATGAGAAACAGTTTCTTAACGGTTTCGGAAAAGACCTTTAGGTTTATCACATTGAAAGTCCAACAGATTACTACCACCTTCTAAATCTTTGCGTTTCGCCAACACTCTTTTTTTAAGAGAAACAAGTTGCTCGAATGAATCTATTCCAAAACTTTTATACAGATGATAATCGAGAGCGGTCAAATCAGAACGTTCTGAATAGTAATCCTCCTTTATATCACCAGAAAAAAGCTCCAAGGATAATTGATCGAGTATAATCTCATCAACTTCTTTTTCTTCATCAAAATCTTTTTCTCCTAAAAAGTCTTCCATATATTTGATGTGTAAGTATCAAATAAGCCGGATTCTGTTTTAGATGATCATCTATCTATGCGGTTTAACCTTGCTCCAAGGGGGGTTGCCACGCAA
>CAZQRG010000089.1:0-3290 GCA_964595745.1 uncultured Candidatus Saccharibacteria bacterium
AGCATCAGGCATATCAATTTCTACCTCTATTACAGAGGTTGATACTAATACATTTATCTTTTTGTTTTTAAATCTTTCAAGTATCTCTATTTTCTCTTTCTCTTTTAATTTCCCATGCATCAATTCAATTTTAATATCCTTAAAGTGAATATTCTTAAGATTTTTAAACTCTGTTAAAACAGCTTTTGCATCTAAAGTAGCACTCTCTTCTATGAGTGGGTAAACAACAAATGCTTGCTCTGTATACTTGCTGTCTTTAATCTTTTTGTTTATCCAATCAAAACAGTCAGGTCTTTTAGAATATGGTACATATTTAGTAATTATCTCTTTTTGCATCTTAGGTTTCTGCTTAATCGTTGAAACTTCTACATTACCAAATACAACCTCTGTAAGGCTCCTTGGTATGGGTGTAGCTGTCATAGTTAAGTAGTGTGGAATATTCTTACCACCTTTGAGTAACTTCTCTCTTTGCTCTACTCCAAACCTATGTTGTTCATCAACTATCACTAAGTTTAGATTATCAGGGATATCGCTTTTAAAAAGTATTGCGTGTGTACCAACAATTAAACTGTTTGGAGATTTAGCTTTGGTTTTTCTACTTGATATCCATATCTCTACATCTATATCAAAGGGTTTAAGTAACTTATTAAATGTTTCAAAATGTTGTTGAGCTAGTACTGTTGTTGGTGCAAGTATTACAGCACTAAATCCATTCCTAATACACTGAAGAATACTTAGTGCTGCTACTACTGTTTTTCCACTTCCTACATCTCCATTTAGCAATCTGTTCATTGGAGTATTCTTTGAGATATCAATGAGTATCTCTTCAATACTTTTTAACTGGTCATTTGTAAGTGTAAAGGGAAGGGATTTAAGAAAATCTTTAGAGACGGTTTTGTCTTCAACTATCTTTAAAGATTTTAATTTAGATCTTTTCTTTCTATCTTTTTCAATATCTATTCCAATTCGCAACATCTCATCAAAAGCAAGTCTTTCTCTTGCATTTGGTAATATCTCTTGAGAGTAAGGGAAGTGAATCTGTTGTATACACTCACCAAGTAGTGGAAGATTTTCTTTTTTTAGTAAAGTATTTGGTATGGGATCATTGACTAATCGAGGTATCTCTTTTTCAAATGGTAATATTGTATTTCTAATATATCTTGAGGATATTCCATCTGTTTCGTGATATATCCCTATTATCTTTCCTAAATGTTTTTGTAAAGATATATCCCCTGTATATTTCTCATACTTTGGGTTATATATATTTTTAGTTTTTCCTTTTTCTGATATCTTTCCATCAAATATATACCACTCCCCTACTTTGAAGGTTTTAGTTAAGTAGCTTTGATTGAAATATGAAATATCTAGTTGGAAGTTTAATTGATCTATAACTTTGACTTTAGTAAGTACCTTCCTGGTTCTAGTGTATATATTTTTTGCTTCAACTATTTGAGCAAGGAAAGTTCCCTCTTGAATGGATAGGAAATCTTGGATATTTAGTATCTCTGATGTGTCTCTATATCTAAAAGGGATATGAAAAAGCAAATCTCTTAATGTGTACACTCCTAATTTCTCAAATTTGTTTTTTTGAGAATCCCCTATACCCTTTATTTGTGTAATAGGGTCAGATAGAGAAAGAGGAATCATTTTTTCATTGAATCTAGTACGGCTAGTATAATTGGTATTGCCATACTTCCAAGCATTATTAGTGCAATGAATATACTAAAGATTTTTGTAAAGGTTTTTTGTTTTTTACTCATACTTAGATTTTACTAGTATCTAAGATTTTTTCCAAGTCTTTAGTATCTTGTTTTTTGTTGACGCTGAATTAGCATACAGAACCCATTCCTGTTTAACTGTTTTTTTCCCTACCTGTGTAATTATTTCAATGTTGTCTCCTGTTTTTACTTCATAGTCTAGTTTCTCTGCTTTACCATTTACTTTCCCTGATACCATTGCGTAACCAATATCAGTGTGTACCTTGAAAGCAAAGTCTACAACAGTATCTCCTTTATCAAGCTGAATTATTTTCCCCTTTGGAGTAAATGCATATACATTGGAAGGAAAGATTTCAACAGGTATTTGATTTGAAATACTGGTTTCTCTAAGTGATATATGTTTACTAATTCCTTTTTGTACATCTTCAACCCAGTTATACCTATCAGTTGGTTTGGCAAATCTACTAAGACTTTCCTTATATGCGATATGTGATGCAGGTCCATAGGTGTTATGGTAATACATGTCATGAGTCATTATTTGTAACTCTATGATATTCGGAGAAACTTCGTCTAGGACTATTGGTCCCTGTAGTGCTTTGTATCCATTCGGTTTTGGGTGAGTTATGTAATCATCAAACTCTTCTGTAAGGATATCTCCTTTATCCATAATTTTTTCTAGCACATTAAAACAATCATCTGCGCTATTCGTTATTACTCGAAATGCTAGTAAGTCACGGATATTACTTATATCTATACTACTTCCTTCTTTGAGCTGTTTTTTCTGTTTGTTGTATATACTGTATATGCTTTTTACTCTTCCGTATATTTCTAAGGAAGGAGAAACCTCTTTTAATACGGATTGAAGATATTCTAAATATTTATGTAATACATCTTCTGTGAAGTTGTTCTCTTTCATTTTACTTTCAATAATTGAATACTCTTCTGGTCTATATATTTTTAATGCTTTTTCTTCTAGCTCTTTTTTAACTGAATCCAAGTTAAGATATTCTGCTAGTGGTGCATATATGTATATTATTTTCTGTACCTTGGAGTTCAATCGCTCGGAAGGCATGTACTCTATTGTTCTTACATTGTCTAGTGTGTCTGCAAGTTTAATAAGTATTGGTCTAAGATCTTTTGCATTGTTTAAAATGAACTTTGTAATGATTTCATACTCTGTATCAGTACTAGCTGTTGCTTTACTTATATTGTTGTACTGTCTTATGATCTGAATTACATCTTCTCCAAATTGATTCTCAATTTCAGAAGATATCTCTTTTTCTCTGTTTGGGGATTTAGTAATACTGTTATGTAGTAATCCAGCTATGATGGTATTTGTATCCATCCCCATTTCAGCTAGAGTAATTGCAATCCTTAGAGAGTGATTTATATACGGCTCGCCAGAAAATCTTATCTGATCTTTATGATATCTTTGAGCAAGAAGAATTGCTTCTGCTATTGGTTGTAAGAAGTTTTGTGGACTTAGCTCTTTAATTTTTAATATGTAATCTGGTGTTTCCATAAAAAGAAAAATCCCTTTAGGGGATTTATAAATATATATTTATATCCCCA
>CAZQRG010000090.1:0-3286 GCA_964595745.1 uncultured Candidatus Saccharibacteria bacterium
CTGGTAGTATGAGTGTAGGAACTTCACAGATATGTCTTTATGCGGAAGTAGATGTTGGATCTGCAAGTACAAGTGATACTATTGAATTGCAAATTACAGATCCCTCTACTCAAGTAATTGCTTCAAGGTCAGTTACCCCAGCAACAACAGTTGCAATTAGTGGTACTACAACTGTTTCATCATCAAACAATAATCCTAATGCTCCTTCCTCTCTTTTAGCAGAAGCTACAACTAATCCAACAGGTGTTACTGACTTAACACCCGAGTTTAGTGCTGTGTTTACTGATACTGATACACCTGATACAGGAGTATACTACCAAATACAGGTTAATACTCAATCAGACTTCTTAGGTACATCCATGTGGGATAGTACCAAAACAGCAACTGGACCAATCACCAATGGTGCTAGATCATCTGACATATCATATGCTGGAACAACACTCACTCTAAATGGCTCAACCTACTATTGGAGAATTAAATTTTGGGATAACAATACTGGAGAAAGTGCATGGTCTTCTATTGCTAACTTCACTATGTACTCTAATACTGCTCCTAATGCACCTTCATCGCTTTTGACAGAAGCTGCTACAAATCCTACTAAGGTTACAGACACTACACCAGAGTTTAGTGCAATATTTACTGATACAAACGGGAGTGATACAGGTGTATATTACCAAATAGAGGTTAATACCCAGTCAGACTTTTTAGGTACATCGATGTGGGATAGCACTAAAACAGCAACTGGACCAATTACTAATGGAGCTCGATCTTCTGATATCTCATATGCAGGAACTACTCTCACTGAGAATGGTATTACTTACTACTGGAGAATGAAATTCTGGGACAACAATGCTGGAGAAAGTGCTTGGTCCTCAACCGCTCAGTTCACTATGTCTGGTGTACCATATGCTCCAACATCACTACAAGCAGAGGGTGCTACTAATCCTACAGGTGTTACAGATACAACTCCAGAGTTTACTGCTATACACACAGACCCTAATGGGGACTCTACAACACACTATCAAATAGAGGTTAATACTAATTCTAGCTTTACTGGAACAGTAATGTGGGACTCTACACAAACAGCTATTACTGTTGCACATAACGCTAGATCTTCTGATATATCATACGCAGGAACAACTCTTACTTTAAATGGAACAATATATTACTGGAGAATTAGATTCTGGGATAGTTTAGGAGTAAGCAACTGGTCTTCTACTGCTAACTTTACTATGTACTCTAATACTGCTCCTAACGCTCCAAGTTCGCTATATACAGAAGCTACTACTAACCCAACAAAGGTTACTGATACTACACCAGAATTTAGTGCTATACACACAGATCCAGAAAGTAACTCTACTGCCTCATATCAAATAGAGGTTAATACTCAATCAGACTTCTTAGGTACATCCATGTGGGACAGTGGGAAACAATCAATTACCGTTGCTCACAATGCCAGATCTTCTGACATTTCATATGCCGGAACAGCACTTACTACAAACGGAGTAACTTACTATTGGAGAATGAAGTTCTGGGATAATTATGATACATCAAGTAGCTGGTCTTCTACTGCTCAGTTTACTATGTCTGGTGTACCTAATGCTCCAACCTCATTACAAACAGAGGGTTCTACTAACCCAACAGGTGTTACAGATACAACTCCTGAGTTCAGTGCTATACATACAGACCCTAATGGTGACTCTACTACCCACTATCAGATACAGGTTAATACTCAATCTGATTTCTTAGGTACATCTATGTGGGACTCTACACAAACAGCTATTACTGTTGCACATAACGCTAGATCTGCTGATATCTCATACAATGGAACAACTCTTACTCTAAATGGAACAATATATTACTGGAGAATTAGATTCTGGGATAGTTTAGGAGTAAGTAACTGGTCATCAACCGCGAACTTTACTATGTACTCCAATACTGCTCCTAATGCCCCATCTTCACTTTTGGCAGAAGCTACTACTAACCCAACAAAGGTAACAGACACTACACCAGAGTTTAGTGCAATACATACAGACCCACAAAGTAACTCTACTGCCTCATATCAAATAGAGGTTAATACTCAATCAGACTTTTTAGGTACATCTATGTGGGATAGTGGGAAACAGTCGATTACCGTTGCTCACAACGCTAGGTCTTCTGACATCTCGTATGCAGGGACAACCCTTACTACAAACGGAGTAACTTACTATTGGAGAATAAAGTTCTGGGACATATATGATGCTGCAAGTAGCTGGTCTTCTACTGCTCAGTTTACCATGTCTGGTGCTCCTAACACACCATCCTCTTTACTTGCTGAAGGTTCTACTAATCCTACAGGTGTTACAGATTTAACTCCAGAATTTAGTGCCATACATTCAGATCCTAATACAGATTCTACTGCTTCCTATGAAATACAGGTTAATACTCAGTCAGACTTCTTAGGTACATCTATGTGGAATAGTGGACAGCAATCTATTACTGTTGCAAATAACGCCAGATCTTCTGATATATCATACGCAGGAACAACTCTTACACAAAATGGTACTATCTACTATTGGAGAATTAGATTCTGGGATACTGACAGTAATGTTAGCAACTGGTCTGCTGTCGCAAATTTCACTATGGCATCTGCTGGTAACAATAACCCAAATGCACCAAGTACCCTATATGCAGAAGCTACTACTAACCCAACAAAGGTATCTGATACAACCCCTGAGTTTAGTGCAATATTTAGTGATACTGATTCTCCTGATACAGGTGTATATTACCAAATACAGGTTAATACTCAATCTGATTTCCTAGGAACATCTATGTGGGATAGTACTAAAACCTCAACTGGACCAATCACTAATGGAGCTAGGTCTTCTGATATTTCTTATGCAGGAACTACTCTCACTGAGAATGGTATTACTTACTACTGGAGAATGAAGTTCTGGGACAACAATGCGGGAGAAAGTGCTTGGTCATCAACTGCACAGTTTACTATGTCTGGGGTACCATATGCTCCTACCTCATTACAAACAGAGGGTTCTACTAACCCAACAGGTGTTACAGACACAACTCCTGAGTTTAGTGCTATACATACAGACCCTAATGGTGATTCTACTACCCACTATCAAATACAGGTTAATACTCAATCTGATTTCTTAGGTACATCTATGTGGGACTCTACACAAACAGCTATTACTGTTGCACATAACGCTAGATCTGCTGATATCTCATACAATGGAACAACTCTTACTCTAAATGGAACAATATATTACTGGAGAATTAGATTCTGGGATAG
>CAZQRG010000091.1:0-1305 GCA_964595745.1 uncultured Candidatus Saccharibacteria bacterium
TGCTTCTTCTCAATGGTAAAAAAATGTCAAAAGGAGATGGTATTGGCATGGAAGCGGATTCTTTGCTCGAGAAATATAACAGTGACCTAATTAGATTCTTCTTTTTAAGATACGCTCCGGAAAATCATGATAGAGAGTTTGAATGGAATGATTTTATTGATTGTAATAACAATGAACTTGTTGCCAATTTAGGAAATTTTGCTAATAGAACCCTTACCTTTATCAATACTAAATTTGATAATGTTATACCAGAGGGATTAATAGAAAAAGATGTAGAAGAGAATATTAATAAAGCGTTTGAGCAGATTGGGAAACATATAGAAGCTTGTGAATTTGTAAAAGCATCTGAAGCTTTACTCCTATTTGGAGACTTCTGTAATAAATATTTTAATGATAAAGCTCCATGGATATCATACAAAGAGGATATAAAAGATTGTAGTAATACGATGTATAACTCAATACAGTTAGTTAATGCATTAAGAATATTAATTAAACCTTTTATGCCAAATAGCTCTCAGTTACTTTGTGACATGTTAAATATCAGTGAAGAGTACGATCCAAATCAGAATTTAGAAAAGAATAAGGTTGTAAGTATATTTGAAAACAGTTGGAGATTTCAATTGTTACAAGCTAATACAAAACTAAATACCCCAAAGCTTCTCTTTGAGAAAATACTCTCACAGGAAATTTAAATCTGTTGACTCATTAACAACCCTTGTGCAAGATTGAGTTTAACTAACTCCTGCCATACAGATTCGGTTACAAACGGGATGAAAGGATGCATAACCCTAAGATTTGCCTTAAGGATATATAGAAGCTCTGCAAGTTTAGATACTCTCTCTTGTGATCCTATCTCTTTGTTTTGTATCTCTGCTTTTATCTCCTCTATCCAGATATCACACAGCAGATGCCAAAAGAACTCCCTTATACTTTCTGCTCCTAGATTAAACTGGTATCTTTCAATATATTTAGATACTTTTTTAATATGTTCCTCTGTTTTCTTAACTCTCTCAAGTGTGATACCAACTTCATACTCTCCAATTTTCTTAATTTCGCTATCATCAATATTCATTAATATAAATCTACTTGCATTCCATATCTTATTTACAAAATTCCTATTTCCCTTAATCTTTTCCTCTCTAATAGGAGCATTAGAACCGGGTAGTGCATCTGTATAGTACCAAAGTCTTAGAGCATCAGCCCCATATTTTTTGAATACCTCTTGTGGTTCAATACCGTTACCTTTACTCTTTGACATCTTAGATCCATCAGAAGCTAGTATCATACCGGTAAGAAATATTGTAT
>CAZQRG010000091.1:1405-3273 GCA_964595745.1 uncultured Candidatus Saccharibacteria bacterium
TTTGACATCTTAGATCCATCAGAAGCTAGTATCATACCGGTAAGAAATATTGTATCGAAAGGAACCTGTCCTGTTCTGTATAGACCAAACATGAGCATTCTTGCAGACCACCAAAATAGTATATCTCTAGCATGAATCATCATCTGGGTAGGGTAATACTTTTTAAAATCTTTACCCTCAATACCTCCTAAAGTAGAGTATGGCCACTGTCCTGAACTAAACCATGTATCAAACATATCTGTTTCTGGTTCCCATTCTTTAGAATCGGAGGGTGCGTTCTCACCTACATATACACTCCCATCACCATTAATTTTAGTATTAAATTCTTTTTCATAATCTTTAACACTTTTCCCCTTATTCTCTAATAACCAATCATAAAGTTTCTTACCCCCGCTATACCATACAGGAATTCTCTGTCCCCACCATAGCTGTCTAGATATACACCAAGGTTTAATATTTTCAAAAAAGAATTCTAAAGCCCTCTGTTGTCCTTGGGGAATTACTTTTACCTCTCCTGACCTGAGTGCTTCTAATGATTTTTTAGCTAAATCACTTACATCTAAATACCATTGATTAGAGATTACTGGCTCTACTGGTGTCTTACATCTTTCACATATAGCGACCTCATGCTTAACATTTTTAATTTCTTCTAAAAGACCTAACTCATCCAAATCCTGGCATAACTGTTTTGAACAGTTGAGTGTATCTAGTCCTTTGTATTTATCAGGAATATCTCCTGTCATAATACCGTCTTCATTAATAACATTAATGATTTCTAAATTGTGTTTTTGACCTAATTCAAAATCGATAGGGGAGTGAGCAGGTGTAACTTTAACTGCACCAGTTCCCATCTCCATATCAACATCTTCATCGCCAATAACTGGAATCTCTTTGTTTTGAATAGGGAGTAAAACCTTTTTACCAATATATTTCTCATATCTAGAATCTTGGGGGTTAACAGCTACCGCACTGTCTCCTAACATAGTTTCAGGCCTAGTAGTAGCAACCATAATATACTCGTCTTTACTACCCACTACAGGATACTTAATATATGCAAATATTCCTCTTCTTTCTTCGTGCTCTGTATCTATATCTGCCAGTGCTGTTTTACAATATGGACATACATTTACAATCCGTTTATCTCTATACACCATACCCTGTTTAAACATCATCTCAAAGGTTTCATATACTATTTTGGTTAGTCTAGGATCTAGTGTAAAAAACTCTCTATCAAAATCCGCACTTAATCCAATATTCTTCTCTTGCTCTCTAGCATTAGATGCATTCTTCATACAAAATTCATAGCACTGTTTGTAAAACTCCTCTCTTCCCATATCCCATTTGTTTTTACCTTTTTCTTGTAACTCTTTTGTGAATGCAGTTTCTGTTTGTATTCCAGCATGATCTTTACCAGGAAGCAGTAGAGTGGGGTGTCCTGTCATTCTCATATATCTGCCAATTGCATCATGAAAAGAATAACCACACATATGGCCTAGGTGTAGATTACCATTGGCATTAGGAGGAGGAAGGGATATTGTGAATGGTTTTTTAATGTCTTTACCGTTCTTTTTTAAAAACTCTTCCATATTATCAGGATTAAACAGACCGGAATTCTCCCATAGAGAGAATATCTCCTTCTCTTTGCCTTCAAATGTTTTGGATATGGTATCTTTCATTGAAATATTGATAATACGTTCCTGTATTATATCAGTACCCACCTCTTTTTAATACATTCTCTATGTTACTATTAATCATATCCGCGTTTTTATTATCTCATCTGATATAATAGGAGATATGAATAATAATGAAAAACAAATACTAAAGTTATGTACACTATCTGGAACTAGTGAAATAGGTAGAAACTGTAA
>CAZQRG010000092.1:0-3251 GCA_964595745.1 uncultured Candidatus Saccharibacteria bacterium
TCCCACATCTTTAATGTAACTCCAATTACATCAAAGCCCTGTTTCTGTAAAAGATATGCAGCAACAGAACTATCTACACCACCACTCATTCCAAGTAGTACTTTTTTTTTATTTTCTCTTTTCATTTTTCTTTCTATAGTCGTCAATTGCTGCTTTAACACCTGATTCTGCCAGATTAGAGCAGTGCATTTTAATTGGAGGTAAACCATCTAGTGCCTCTGCTACTGCTTTATTAGTTATCTTTAAGGCTTCTTCTAATGTTTTTCCTTTAACCATATCTGTTACCATACTACTTGTTGCAACTGCTGCACCACACCCAAAGGTTTGAAATTTAATATTAGTTATTACATTATCTTTTACTTTGATATACATTTTCATAATATCTCCACATCTTGGATTACCGACTTCCCCTATTCCATCCGCATCTTCAATAATCCCAACATTATGTGGATTAAAGAAATGTTCCATAACTTTCTTACTATATTCTTCCATTTTTTATTTCCTATTAATTAAAGGAGACATACCTCTTAGTTTCTCTATTATTGGTGGTAATATCTCTAGTATATATTCAATATCCTCTTTAGTATTTTCTTTAGAAAGAGTTAATCTTAAAGAACCATGTGCTATTTCATGAGGTAATCCTATTGCTAAAAGTACATGTGATGGTTCTAGGGATCCTGATGTACATGCAGAGCCACTAGAGGCGCATACACCAAGGTTATCAAGCATAAGAAGTATAGATTCCCCCTCTATATATTTAAAACAAACATTTACATTATTAGGCAATCTAATTCCCTTATCTCCATTTAATATTGTATCTGGTATTGTACTAAGTAATCCTTTAATCAAAGTATCTCTTAATTCAGTAAGGTATATATTTTTCTTTTCTATATCCTTCGTAGCTATCTCTATTGCTTTCCCCATCCCTACTATACTTGCTACATTCTCTGTTCCTGCTCTCATATTTCTTTCTTGACTACCACCATGAATCATATTTAATATGTTTACACCCTTTTTAATATACAAAGCTCCTACTCCCTTTGGTGCATGAAATTTATGTCCAGAAAGAGAAAGTAAATCTATATTTAAATCTTTTACATCAATTGGAATCTGTCCTATCGCTTGTACAGCATCTGTATGAAAATATATACCTTTTTCTTTGGCAATTTTTCCAATTTCATGGATAGGTTGAATGGTTCCGATCTCGTTATTAGCAAACATTATTGAGATCAATATTGTATCTTTTCTAATAGCTTTCTTAAGATCTCCAATATCAATTATTCCATTACTCTTAACAGGTAAATAGGTAATTTCAAATCCATATTTTTCCAGATACTTACATGTATGAAGTACTGCGTGATGTTCAATACTTGTTGTAATAATATGTTTCCCTTTGTTTTCGTTTGCAAATGCAATACCTTTAATTGCCCAATTGTCTGACTCACTTCCTCCACTTGTAAAATATATTTCATCTGTTTCACTATTAATTGCTTTAGAAACCTGTTCTCTTGCATTTTCTATAGCTTTCCTACTCTCTCTTCCAATTGAATATATACTTGAGGGATTACCATATTGATCATTTAAGTAGGGCATCATGCTCTCTAAGACTTCTGGAAGGACCCGTGTAGTTGCAGCGTTGTCCATGTATATTAGTTTGTTCATATCAATGATTCTATCATTGATAGCTATATCTTTCTACTATCATATGCCCAGTGTAGTACAGCTTGTCTCTGTTTTTTTCTACATTCTAAATCTAGATGTTTACAGTTTTTTTCAATGAGGTCCCCCTTTGTGATAAAGTCTGTATTTTTTGCTCTTTGGGGGTAAGAGTATGCTATCAATTGTATTACTATTTCTTCGTTTAATATTTAATTTATTAGCTTTTTTTTCTCTAATTTGTACTTCTTCAAGAGAAAATCTTTCTGGATTAAGTTCAACTAACTTATCAATGGGAATAAAATGGGTTTCAATGTCCCTTGAATCAGACTCATATTTTTGTGCCATTCTGGCAGAAGAATCCATTATCACGGAATCTGTGAAAGCACAAATTTGATTTTCAGTAAGTGAAGGTAAATGACATGCCTCTCTTAATCTTGTATAGAGGTATTCTATCTGATTATGGTAGTAATCTATTATCTCTGGATCTTCTAGAGTATTAAGTCCTTTATCTAGTTGCGAGAGAAGTTTAACACTACTCCACCACCAATTATTAGGAGTACTTTCAAATGCGTCAGGTATTTTTACAATGTTTTCTCTAAATTGTTCTAAATTAGATTCTTCTTCCATATGGGTAAATAAAAAATAACGCCTATAGTATATCATAGACAGTGGATTGAACAAACTTTGTTTGAAGAAATATTATATACATGATAGGATTAATTTAGTATTTAATTTATTATATTTATATATATGGGATATTCAGATAACATTGTAGATAGGACATTAGAGAATAGTAATTTTAGGAAAGTTCTCTACACGGGAGCTCATATGCAATTAGTAGTAATGTCTCTTAAAGTAGGAGAAGATATTGGAGAAGAGGTTCATGATACAGTAGATCAATTCTTTAGAGTTGAAAAAGGAGAAGCTAAGGTAGTAATGAATGGAGAAGAGACACTCTTAAGTGATGATATGGTAGCTATTGTTCCAGCTGGAACTCTCCATAATGTAATAAATGTATCAGAGACAGAAGAGTTAAAGCTATACACAATCTATGCACCAGCTAATCATCCTGAGGGAACAGTACATGCTACAAAAGAGGAAGCAATGGCTGCAGAAGAGCATGAACATTAATTCTTGAAATAGAAATGATTAAGAGAGCAGGTTAATCCTGCTCTTTTTTTATTCAAATTGAGGTGGTGTTACTCGATTTTGATTGCTGTATATACTACTTTTTTGACTATCTATTTCAGATGTTAGTAAAGAGAAGAGGTAAGTACCTACTCTTTCACCTTGATGAAGAAGAATATTAAAAAATCCTAGATTCTTAATCTCTAATACACTGCTCTCATTATTAAAAGGTAAACCATCAAGTACCATTGCAGAAATATGTATACTCATGCCTAACCTAGCATATGTACTTCTTCCATCAATTATTGTGATGATATCTTTATCTGTTTTAACTATTTCTTTAGTTGAACCTAATACAAAATCATTAGGTTTAAGTACATAGGGATTTTGATAAAGATTGTATTTAATGTATTCAATCTCTTTTGGATTTGTACTATCTATTACTTGATACGGTTTTGGTATGA
>CAZQRG010000093.1:0-1424 GCA_964595745.1 uncultured Candidatus Saccharibacteria bacterium
CCTACCACTATTCCAATATACAGAAGAATTTTTAATTGAGCATTCATAATTAATAATATAAAAATATATATAAATAAACAATATTTCTACTTGAATAAATATAAATACGGATATATAATGCTCGGTTCTTTTAAAAAGACACAATAAAGACTTAGTTCATTTGTGTCAACAGCATGTGTTGGAAAATTCATAACAAGGAGAAGATATGAAAAAATTTGTTTTACCCCTAGATAAACAGGAGAAAGAGTGTTATTCATTAATACTCAAGCTATTCGGGTTATCGATTATCATAGTAACAATTCTATTTGCTTTATTTGAGTGGATTCATTGGTAATAAAATACAGGGTCTAGAGATTTTTCTCTTACTATCCCCAGACCCTGTAATATCCCTCTTTTCAACACATGCTTTTTCTTTTCTAGACAGTACTTAATATATATTGTAAAATGCGTACGCCATAAATTTGCATTCCAAAATTGATGCAAACATTTAAAAAAGAATTAAACCCTATTAATACAAGGCTTAATACCATTGGAGACTTCTCCAACACGACACCCCAGACAAACACAGAGAAGGAAGAGTACCCACATCTAGAAAAAGTAACAGCAATCAATATTAAAGTTGCTGAAAAAATGATAAACAAACTTCATGATTTAGAAATTGAGTTAGAAGATCAAGCAAAGATAATACAGATGGAAACAGATATGGATTCTAGAAAAGAAGCTGTTGGAATATATAACAAGATATTAAAAAGTATCTATGACTGTATAGAGAGAATTAATAGAGAATTAATTAAAGTAGATACTCCCTACTTTGGCAAAATTGTCTTTAATACAAACATAAATGGTAGTCAAAGAGATTTACCCATATACATCGGTAAGTTTGCATTAATGGATCCAGACACATATAGGCCATTGATAAGTGATTGGAGAGCCCCCATCGCTAATATTTATTACGAGAATAGCGGTCCTACAAAAGGTTTGCAGTATGAAACACCATTAGGATTAAAGGATGGAGACTTACTTCAAAAAAGACAGTTTAATATCTCAGAGGCTAGATTTAAACACATATATGATGCAAAAAGTGGTAACGCAGCTGCTGATGAATTTCTTCTTGCTCAATTGACAGAAAGATTAGGACAAAAGCTTAAAGATATTGTAGCCACTATACAGGAACAACAAAATAAGATAATAAGGGAGGAAATTAATAAGCCAGTAGTTATACAAGGAGTAGCAGGAAGTGGTAAAACGACAATATTGTTACATAGACTAGCTTACCTTTTCTATTCGTATAAGGATAAAATACATCCTGAAAAAACATTAATAATAGGACCTAATAAGGTATTCTTAGATTACATATCAGATGTACTACCAAGCTTAGGTATAGAACACGTTGAGGGAAATACATATATGTTCTGGGCTAAAAA
>CAZQRG010000093.1:1524-3231 GCA_964595745.1 uncultured Candidatus Saccharibacteria bacterium
CCTTTTTACATTAAAGATTGGGAAAGTGTAATTAATCTCTTTTCAAAATTTAATAAAGATAGATATTCATATCATCAACTTAATAGATGTTATAGAACTACTCTAGAAATTATTGAATACTCAAATAAAATATTTAGAAATAGATTTCCTAAAACATATAAATTACCTGAGGCAGTACTTAGACATGGAGAGAGTATTAGAATATTAGAGCATAAAAAGAATATTCTAGAGATTAGCGAGAAAGAGGTTAAGAACCTAATTGAAATAATAAAAAAGGAGTTTGAAAAAGGTAGTTTAACATGTGCATTAGTATGTAAAGATAAAGAGTATGCACAAAAAACATATGAACGACTAATAAAATATGAGGAGTATTTAGAAAAAGATATTGTTGATTTTACAGAACAGGATTACAAAACTGGGCTATTAATCCTCCCTGTTGAAAATGCTAAAGGATTAGAATTTGATACTGTAATACTCTTAGATGTAAACAGTGATACATACCCAGATACAGAACTTTCTACAAGACTGCTGTATGTTGCAATAACAAGGGCACTACACAGATTATTAATAATTGAGAATAGTAATAAATCTCCATTACTAATATAATCTTGGTATGAATATATATGGTCTGTTAATTGGTATTGGTATTGTAATTGGTATCTTTTTTATCACAAAACATTACAAGCAACTTACTCCATTAAATATTCTTTTCCTTCTTCTTTGCACATTAATTGGTGCAAGATTACTCTTTGTATTACACAATATTGAGGAAATTAAAATAGGAGTCGTCAATCCTTATGCTATATGGGATGGCGGATTAGCTTTCTATGGAGGCTTAATTGGTTTACTAATTTCCCTTAGGATAATATCTAAATATAAAAAGATTAAGTTTTTAACTCTTACAGACGCTGTATTACTCTTTCTTCCATTAGTACATTCAATTGGAAGGATCGGAAACTTCTTTAACTATGAACTCTATGGAAAGCCTACATCCCTTCCATGGGGGATATTTATTCCAATGGAGTATAGACAAATAGATTTTATTCAATATTCATATTTTCACCCAGTTTTTCTTTATGAAGCACTCTTAAATATCTTAAATTTCATTCTTTTGTTATTCCTTAATAAAAAAATAAAAAGAAAAGGCCTTACTACATCAATTTACCTAATTAATTACTCCTTAATTCGTCTCTTTATGAATACTTTAAGGATAGATAAGGAGTATTTTTTATCATTTGAAACATCTGATATTCTTTCAGTTATTTTTTTAGTATCTGGTATACTTTTAATAGTTTTAACTATGAAAAACAAAAATTTTAAAAATACCTTCGCTCATTTTATATCTCGAGTAGTAACACTCTCTCTAATATTTTGTGCTGTACTTTCCGTACTGTTTAACTCTCAAATTTCTTTAAAACAAAATATATTACTTTTCATTTTCTCATTTGCAATACCAATAATTACTATAGTATCTTTTAAATTACTTGGAATTACCTCTGACTTAAATGTAACCAAAAGAGAGGAAAGACCAAAGCTTTTTGTAGTTATCTTTCTCTGTTTTCTGATTTCCCTAGTTATCTCAATACAATCATCACAATCACTATTAATAACCGTATACTCTGCTTTAAATCTTTCCTTCTTTCTTGGTTTTTTAATCACACTATTCTGGAAGATTAGTTTCCATATGATATGGAGTACTCTCTCTAT
>CAZQRG010000094.1:0-1840 GCA_964595745.1 uncultured Candidatus Saccharibacteria bacterium
TTTATATACTCATAAAGAGATATATTTGAAAGCATAGCTTCCTCCTGGTGAAAATGGATCTACCGAGTCAAAGAAAACTTACCAATTGGGGTCTTGCCAAAGCATTGGGGGGATATTTTCTCCAATCAAGATATCGAAGCACCGATCACAGATTTTTGGTCTGCCTTTCTTTGGCTTGTTTGTCTTAATTTTAATCAAGACATTTTCTTGATTGATTGTTCTTACATAGAAAATGAAACCCTCTTTTGTGATGATTTTCTTGTTTGGGTTTCTTGTCTCTATCTTGATGATATTGAAAATCCGTCCTTTGAAAATGAGTTTATCTTCTTTTAAGGAGATTGATAGACTAGATTGCATCTTCGGAAGAGGGCCTTTGTTTGGAGAACTCTCCTGTTGAATTGTTTCTTGCATGCAATCTTTACAATACTGAGAATCTTTGCATTTCTTGCAGTTACTCATTTGTTCCTCCCCAATCATAATACTGAATTGTAATGAGCCGTAATGGTCTCGGTAGACCTATTCACAAATGGAATTATATGCGTAGAATCTTTTTATATCAAGGGACAGAGGAATTACTTAGTCTTTTTTGTTATTATTTCTCTTATTTTACCTTTTTGAACCATATTAATAGCTCTTGAGGTAAGAGATAAACAATCTAATGTTGGTTCTTGAATACCTGTTATTTTACAATCTAGTTTCCTCATATATTTGTTTCTGATATCTGCTCTTAAATGTATAGGTATACTTCTAAAGATTTCAATAAAGGAGATTCCTCTCTGTATACTATCCATTATCTCTTCAACTCTTTGCTGTCTATTGGGGAATTTCTTAAGGGGGTCTCCTTGCTGGTTATATGCATTAACAGTGTATCCATTTTCCATAAAACTGATTTCAATGAAGTTCCTAGGACTAGAATATCTTAGAGTAGGGTAGAATGGTTTGTCTCCTCTAAATCTAGACCATTTTAAATCTGCTACTAAATAGTTTTGAACAACTGTACCCGGTTTTGATTGCACCATTGAAATTAATCCATCACTATCTTCATGTACATTTAGAATATCGGGGGAGTGATCAAATGCTTCAACTAAATCTTGCTCTGTTGAAGGATAAATAATATCGAATTTATCTTTCTCTACCATGATATATTGAATATGTTAAGTTAACTTTTGGGCAAGTTTATTTACTATTCAGCTTTCTTATACTCTATTTTAAAGCTAGGACCCATTGTAGATGCTAGATGCATTCTAACAACAGATTGGTTATATGGTTTACCTAATACTTCTTCTACAGCGGATACTGCTACATGTACATTCTCAATAAGTTTTTCATCATCCATATCTAATTTACCTGCTTTAATATGAATTACTCCAGAGGTATCGCAAGCAAATGTCTGCTTACCTTTTTTATATTCACCTATTGCTGACGCTATATCATTTGTTACTGTACCATTTTTAGGGTTAGGCATAAGACCTTTAGGACCTAACTCTTTTCCAAGTACTGCAATTTTTGCCATTACAGATGGTGTAGCAATAGCGACATCAAATGTAATCTTGTTTTCTTTAATATCTTTTATTAATTTCTCTAAACCAACAAAATCAGCACCTGCATCTTTAGCCTCTTTCTCTTTATCTGGGGTTACAAATGCTGCAATAGTAACACTCTTAACATCTGTAGAGTGGGGGAGTGAAACTGCACTTTTTATAGATTTAGGATCCTTATCTTTAGGTAGAACAATATCAAAATGTAATTCTAAACTACCTACAAATTTACTGTAAGATGTTTTCTTTACCTCTTTAATATAATTTATTTGTTCTTCCTTAGATTCAAAGTAATGCCAGTC
>CAZQRG010000094.1:1850-3223 GCA_964595745.1 uncultured Candidatus Saccharibacteria bacterium
CTTTAATACCCTCTTCTAAAGAGTATGTTTTATTTCTATCTAAATCTTTAACTATTTTTTTATATTTTTTTCCTCTTATCATTGCTATTATCTATTTTAGATTATATTTCAGTCTCAATACCCATCTGTTTTGCTGTACCAGCAACTATTTTTGCGGCTTGGTCAGGATCAGATGTATTTAAGTCAGGCATTTTAATTTCTACAATCTTTAGTATCTGTTCTTTTGATAGTTTCCCTACCTTTTCTAAATTAGGTCTTGCAGACCCTTTCTTTATTTTTAATTCTCTTCTAATTAATTCTGAAGTAGGAGGAGTCTTTGTATAGAAATCAAAAGATCTATCATCATATATTGTTATTACTGCAGGTGTTAAAATACCGGCACCCTCACGAGTTTTCTCATTGAATTGAGCACAGAACTCCTGAGTAGAAATACCGTATGGAGCTAGTGTAGGACCAATAGGTGGTGCTGGTGTAGCTTGTCCTGCTGGTATTGTTATCTTAATTATTGCTTTTACTGGTTTTGCCATATATGTTAATCAAATATTTTAAAGTTTACTTACCTGAGAAAAATCTAATTCTACAGGAGCTTCTCTACCAAGGAAAGATATGAGGACTTTTATCTTACCCTTTGAGTTATCAATTTCTTGTACACTACCAATGAAATCAGCAAATGCGCCATCTGTAATCTTAACAGCCTCGCCAACGCTGAATGAACTTTGGTATGAAGGTTGTTCTACCTCCATAAACTTCATTATAGCTTTAACTTCACTTTCAGGTAAAGGTCTTGGGTATTTATCTGTTTTTACAAAGCCTCTTACTCCCTCTGTATTTTTAACAATATCCCATGTATGAGCATCTAATTCCATTTTAACTAGTACATATCCAGGGAATATCTTATCATTCATTACACTTTGTTTACCTTTTTTAACAACAATTTTCTTTTGTGTAGGAACTAATATCTCTTCTATTTTGTCTTGTAATCCTGTTGCTTCTATTCTTTGCTGCAACTCTTTCTTAATACTATTCTCATATCCAGTTCTAATATTAAGAACATACCATTTTGCTTTTAAATTTTCTTTTTTCTTTTTTTCTTCCATTAACTATATTATTTATATCTTAAGAAACTGTGCTAAACCCCACTGTGCTAATAGGTCAAAACCTAATATTATGAGCGCAATTATAGCACAAAAGATTACAGTATATGCTGTAAGTACTAACAGCTGTTTTGGTGTTAACCATTCTGTTTGTTTTAATTCACTTATAATCTGTTTTAATATATTCATTTGTTTCTCTTTTTAAACAGGCCCACTCCGATTTGAACGGAGGACTACGGTTTTGGAGACCGCTGTTTTACCAGTTGAAACTATGGGCCC
>CAZQRG010000095.1:0-3216 GCA_964595745.1 uncultured Candidatus Saccharibacteria bacterium
CCAAATTACTAAAAAGAGGTATATCAAAGGTATATATAAATATCAATTAGATACCTTTAAGCCCATAAGAATAGAATATTGTATTAATATTTGTTATGTATATATTTTTTCTCTATACTAGATAATTGAAATATACAGTATTATCTTATGTATAAAAGAATAGAGAAAAAAGTACTAGTACCCATTTTATTTATTGTATTATCAATATCTTTTTTAATATCTCCAAACCATTTTGTTAATGCAGCTTTAGAACCAATGATAGTGAAGGATATCAATAGCACTCCTTATGCAAGTACGAAACCATCAGTCCTAATGAATGGGGAAATGTATTTTGAGGGATATGATGATCTTTTAGGGTATGAGTTATGGAAAAGCGATGGAACAGAAGCTGGAACAGTTTTGGTAAAAGATATAAGGGAGGGTGGTGTCAGTAGCTCTATCAATTATATAACTGTAATGGGTGATGCTATATATTTCTCAGCAATAGATGGTATTTATGGTGCAGAGCTATGGAAAAGTGATGGAACAGAAGCAGGTACTGTTATGGTCAAAGATATTCGAAGTGGGTATTCATCTAGTAGTCCAGCCAATCTTTTTGTATTGGGAAATACACTTTACTTTACTGCAAATAACGGAACTAATGGTAAGGAGTTATGGAAAAGTGATGGAACGGAAGCAGGTACTGTAATGGTCAAAGATATCTATGTTGGAAGTAGTGGAGGTATGACTAGTTTCTCTACAAGTTGCATCTTCGCGGCTATGGATGGGGAAGTCTTTTTCCAAGCTACTGATGGTAGCCACGGTTATGAACTTTGGAAGAGTGATGGGACAGATACAGGTACTGTAATGGTCAAAGACATCTATGTTGGAAGTAGTAGTGGTGCAGGTCCAACATACATATACGAAGATTTCTTGGTAATAGGGGATTATATATATTTTCTAGCCACTGATGGTAGTCACGGTTATGAACTTTGGAAGAGTGATGGGACAGATGTTGGTACAGTGATGGTCAAAGATATTACTGTTGGAAGTACAGGGACATATTTAGATTATTTCTCTGAAATGGATGGATTACTATACTTTTGGGCAAATAGCAATGAACTTTGGAAGAGTGACGGAACAGAGTTAGGAACAGTGATGGTAAAAGATATTAATACTGAGTCGAGCACATATATAAACACTTTATATGTAATTGGTAGTACAATATATTTTGGTGGGGATGATGGTGTTCATGGTGCAGAGCCTTGGAAGAGTGATGGAACGGAAGCAGGAACCGTAATGATTATGGATATGTATGAGGGAGAATATCCATCTGATCCTTCTAGATTCTTTGAATATGACGGATTGATATATTTTTCAAGTGATGATGGTATACATGGTGAAGAGCTTTGGGTTACGAACGGAACAGAATCAGGTACAAATTTATTTAAAGATATTTATTCAGGTTCAGAATCAAGTTATCCAGGATACTTTTTGGAATCTGGTGGGAAAATGTACTTTACTGCAGACGATGGTGTGCATGGTGATGAATTGTGGGTTACGGATGGTACAGAAGTAGGCACATATTTAGTGAAAGATATGTCCTATTCTACAGATGGAAGTGATCCAGCATATTTCGGCATTGCTGGTAATTACCTATTCTTTGCAGCATATGATGATATACATGGAATGGAACCATGGAGAACAGATGGAACAGAGGAGGGAACAGTTCTTCTTAAAGATACTTATGAGGGAGATTCTGATGGTATAACAAGTTCTTCAGAAATGTATGGAGTAGAAGATACTCTGTATTTTGCACCAAGAGATGGTACTAATGGATATGAACTCTGGAAGAGTGATGGAACACCTGATGGTACTGTACTGGTTAAAGATATCGCTGAAGGCTCAACATCATCATACCCTCAGTTTTTCTCATCTATTGGGGATACATTAATTTTTCAAGCATATACAGATAACGAGGGTATTGAACTCTGGAAAAGTGATGGAACAGAAGCCGGAACAACAATATTAAAAGATATATATAGTGGAAGTTTTTCTTCTACTCCTGAATATTTAGTTCAATCTGGTGATTATGTATACTTTGCTGCAGGAGATGGAACGTATGGGAGGGAGCTTTGGAAAAGTGATGGAACAGAAGCTGGTACAATAATGGTTAAAGATATATATTCTGGAAGTACTAGTAGTTGGCCAGATTATATAACAGATGTTAATGGGGAAGTTTTTTTCTATGCAAGAGATGGGACTCATGGTTACGAACTCTGGAAAAGTGATGGAACAGAAACGGGAACTGTTTTAGTTAAGGATATTAGAAGTGGAACATCTTCAAGTACTTTGTCAGATTTCTTTGTATTAGGAGATACTTTGTACTTTGCTGGTAATGACGGTACAAATGGAAAAGAGCTTTGGAAAAGTAATGGAACAGAAGCGGGTACAGTAATGGTTAAAGATATTTATTCTGGAAGTAGTAGCTCATATCCAGATGAATTTGCCTCTATTGGAAGTACTCTTTATTTTACAGCAACAGATGAGACTCACAGTTATGAGCTTTGGAAAAGCGATGGAACAGAAGCTGGTACAATAATGGTTAAAGATATTAATGAGAGTGGTTCTGCTGGGGTTGACTATACTATCTCCTTTGAAGGTTTCTTATATTTCTGGGGAGATGATGGTATTCATGGAGGAGAACTTTGGAAAAGTGATGGAACAGAAGAGGGTACCGTTATGGTTGAGGATATTTTCCCAGGTCTTGGCAATTCAGGGAGTCCAGAGAATATTACAATATTTAATAACACTATTTTTTTTACAGCAAATTCTCCATACGGTAGGGAGTTATGGAAGTTGGGTTATTCATTAACAAAATCAAATTTTAATCCATCTTCTGGTTCAACCATTACAACATCAACACCATCTATATCTTTTGATACAAGTGGTGATGCCTATTGTAGACTCTCTCTATCAGATGAGAGTTATGATGATATGAGTGATGATGTAACTTGTACTGGAGAAGGAACAACATCTCATACATGTGTATCACCAGATTTAGGGACTAGTGGGGAGAAAGATATCTATATCTCTTGCAGTAACGGAGTCGATTATGAAGATAGCTCATCTACAAATACAAATCTGACCTATACCTATAATGGTAGTGAGGAAGAAGAGGAGGAAGAAGAGGAAGAAGAGGAGGAGGAAGAAGAAGAGGTTGTAATACCTCCATCT
>CAZQRG010000096.1:0-3201 GCA_964595745.1 uncultured Candidatus Saccharibacteria bacterium
TCTCTGTTGTTCGTTTATCTACGTTTGCATAGGTTTCGAAGAATTTGTATGCGTTCAATATCGAAGCGGTGAAATCCTTGTAGATCTGATCGACTCCTTTTTCCGAGAATTTTACGGATTCCGCTCTCACAGCTGGAGAACTCAGTAGATATAACCTATATGCATCTGTTCCGTATCTTCCGAAAAGATATTCAGGATCCGGATAGTTCTTTAATTTCTTCGCCATTTTTTTGCCGTCTTCTGCAAGCACGAGTCCGTTGATAACGACATGATTGAATGAATTTTGTTTCATGACCGCATTGCCGCAAACGTGCATTCATCTGAACCGTCCTCTCGTTTGATCCAATCCTTCCATGATAAAATCTGCAGGATAGATTAATTTAGAATGCGGAGTTCATAATTCAGAATTATTTTCTCAAGTATATCCGCATTGTCCGAATGGCATGGAACCCGATTCAAATCGGCAGTCCATAACTTCAGGGACTCTGCGGTATTCTTTATTGCCTTTTTTGAATCGGTAGCTGTCGATGTATGGTTTGTGCAGATCCATTTCCGCCTTTCTGTCATTGTCTCGATAGCGAACGACAATATTTCCATTGAGCGGAGTGTAGTCGTGTTTCTTAGTCAGATAGTCAAAATCCTTGAATGTTTTCTGGATCAGGATTACGGAATCTTTGTGGGTCACGGTGATGATCGTCTTTGTTTTGAATTTTTCATTCACGTCTATCGTGTAGTCTTTGCATCTTGCCATGACATCGTCCATGGATTCACTTTCTGACATAAGTTTTTCGTTGGTTGGTTTGCTTGTTGTCAATCCTGCAATAAATGGTTTATCTTGCAGTTCTGGGATGATAAGATCCACAGTTCTGAAATCTACATAAAGTTTTTCGTTGATCTCAAAAAGTTTCTGAGTCGAAGCATCTTGAAGATATGTTTGGATTTTTTTCTGATCTCGAAGGTCCTGATAGATTTTTTGGATTTCTTGATATTTTTTTTGGATGTCTGCAATGCTATCAGGGAATTTCTTTTCCAAAAACGGCAGCACTGTCTGTAATGTCCTTGCGAGAGGGGTTACGACAATAACCCGATCGTCTTTTTTGAGTTTACTGAGCTCTTTGCTTATTTTCTTCGCTTGTTTCTGGCCTTCTTTGTTCAGATCTGTCCTGCTATAGCTATCATGTGTCCGTGTTTCGTTGTAGACGGTTTTTCCATGTCTCAAAATAACGTTTTTGGTGATGTTCTGAGATCCTGTCCTTGTTCATTGATATACTTCTTCTAGCGTTCCGCAGACGATGATATCTTCGGGTTTCTTTGTGTTTTCCCAAACAGGTATAGGAGCTCATCGATATCTATTTCTTGCGAGATTTCGATCTGGTGCTGTCTTCAAGACATCGATGAATCTCTTTTTCACTCCTTCAGGAACGAAACCTATCTTTTCTGCATTCGGTACCGTGATATCTGTCAATGACGGTTCTTTGATGAATCGGCTCGTCAATGCTTTGGAAATCAATGCGGTGTCACATCTTCGACAGTGTGGATAGGAGTGTTCGTATGATCTCTGCCCGATTAATTTTCCTTGCTCTTTGAGATGCTGAATGACATCTTTATTGGCGTCATAGACTCTGATTCCTTTTCGTTCAGGTACTTCATCGGTGAATTCTCCGTATTCGTTCACCGGCAAAAAGAGCCGGTCTTTGGCGAATTCTCTCGGCATGAATTGTGCGACAGCATTGAAATCTTCTATACCGAATGCCGGTGCGATATGTACGATACCGGTACCATCTTCGGTACTGACGAATTCACCTGGGATGATTTTGAAGAATTGCTCTTTGTATTTTTTTTCTATCTTGCTGTTGTTGATGTGTTGGAAAAGCGGCTCATATTTCAATCCTAGCAATCCTTCTCCTTGGATAGTTTTGATGAGGATATATTCTTCTGGATTTCTGTAATAACTCTTCAGAAGATTCTCAGCTATAACGAAATATTCTTTTACTCCTGGATCGTAGACGACAGAGTAACGGATATGATTTCCTATCGCCAAGAACATATTGCTCGGCAAGGTCCGTGGAGTGGTCGTCCATGCGAGTACGCTGAGCTTAGCTGTAGGATCCGTGTGTTCGTATATTTTTTTCTCGTAGAGATAGAGATCGTAGAATTGGCTCATGATCTCCATGTCATCATCGACGATCGTGTTTTCTATTTTGACTGCGAAGCCTAATGTATTGTCTGATGGAATAGTTTCTGCTCGTACCATCTGCGGTAATTTTTCTGGCTCCATGAGCTTTGGCTCTCCTTCTATTTCTATTTCAAACATATTGAGATTAAATAATCATCCGCGGAGGATCTGTTTGATAGCTCCCAATGGTTTCATGGATTTTACTTCGACTCCTAATTCTTCGCTTATCTCTTTTTTTACTGTTCATTCTAAAGTGTCACCCTTTTCTACTTTGCCTCCTGGGCAGAGATATTTCTGTGCTTTGACACTGTAATTCATGAAGATTTTACCATCGCGTTTGATGATACAATCGACGATTTGGACATATCCGTCCGAAGTCATCTCGTATTGATCGAAATTGAAGTTTCGTTGATTGTTTACTTTATCTCGAAGTAATGGAAATTTGATAGTGATCGCTGGATCTTGTCTGTCCTTGTATCCTTCATTCACTTCTGCATTGGACAATGTCGTTGCACAGCTCGGACACATCCGTTGGACGTTGAATCCTTTATAGACTAAATTCTGTTTGTACATATTCTGGAATACCCGGGTGACGGATTCCATAAAATCGAGATTCATCGTATAGTATGCGTGATCCATATCTGCTCGTCTTCCAATCCAGTCACCAAATGTTCTTCGTTCATCACTGGTATTGCTGACGGATTTTCTGCACTCTTCGACGAAATTTTCGACACCTATTTTGTCTTCGATGTCTTTTTTCCCATCGATACCAAGCAGTTTTTCTACATATTTTTCTACTGGCAATCCATGACAATCCCGTCCTCGGTCTCTATTTACTTTGTATCCTTTCATGGTCTTGTATCTGAGGATGGTGTCTTTCATCGATCCTACGAGTCCATGTCCAAAATGTGGAGTCCCTGAAGCGAATGGAGGTCCGTCATAGGTGATAGATTGAAATTTTTCTGAACGCTGTTCGAGGGATTTTTCGAAAATCTTGTGCTGTTTCCGATACGCGTTGATGCTTT
>CAZQRG010000097.1:0-435 GCA_964595745.1 uncultured Candidatus Saccharibacteria bacterium
CTAGAGCATTATACATCAAACTTAATTATTTTTCAGGAACAGGGTCATATTGACCAGGTTCGCTCCACGGATTACACTTAAACACCCTTTTTATTGCTAAGTAGTTCCCTTTCAATATCCCAAATCTCTCGATAGCGCTGTAACCATACTCTGAACATGTTGGATTATATTTACATGCCCTTGTATTTGGATATATCTTCCCTAAATAACCATGGTCCAAAGACAGTGTCTTTTGATAGCCTTTTATTAGTAAGAGTTCTAATTTCTTAGGTAATACGAATAGCATCATCAAACTGTTTGTTAAAGTCTTTTTCCAATTTTTCATATTCATTAGCAATGATTTCTTGTTCTTCAATATTTGGTAAAAAGAACTCTGTAGAATTAATTGTTCCCTGTGAAAGTGATTTTAAGTCAGAACCTTTAGCATTATTTATA
>CAZQRG010000097.1:445-3152 GCA_964595745.1 uncultured Candidatus Saccharibacteria bacterium
TCTCTCTTTTTCATATTCATTGCAATATTTATAGGCAATATATATACTCTCCACTCCCTTTCCTTTTTCTATTTGCTCTCTTGCAATCTCCCTTAGCAGCCTTGTCATTTTGTGTCTTTGTACGGCATTTCCTATTTTTTTACTTACTACAAATGCAAATTGTGCTTGTGGAAGATCTTCTCTTTTTTCCGCAATCAACATACCATACTCTCCACGAAACTTTCTACCATAATCATAAAGGTGCTGGAAGTGGTTTTTGTTTAAACGGTTCTTTCTGGAAAGCATATCTCAGTATACACTATCTTGCTCTAGATAATGGTCTTTTTCTTTTAAGTTTGTATTCATTACTTACTGTTAGGAATTTTCTTCCTTTGGCAATTCTTCTTTTTAATATTTTTTTACCTCCGACCTTTTTATTCCTAGCTCGGAATCCAAACTTCTTAATTCTTTTTAAATTTTTAGGCTGATATGTTCTTTTCATCTTTGTTAATATTCTTACAGAAGACCTATTATATATTACCTCCCGTAGATATGGCAAATATTATATTACTTTCTTCTACCTGAAATTATTTTCCCTATATGTATACCTCAGACAGAGCGTCGTACATGCAAACGAAATCCTCTCTATTCCTACTCTTTTTGTGCCTATCTTTTTCTTTATCCACATTTTTTTAGAAATGAATATAATAGGAGTATTAGTCCCAATCGACCGTTGACTGCCCTCAGTTACTTAAAATATAGATTAATACTTAAATAGTATGGATAAAATTGACTTCGAAAAATATGCTGATAGTATTCCAAACGCTGAAATAAAAGAGGGTACAATTCTTAACCAAGATCTTGATGTAGATGATGTATGGAAGATTGTTAATGAGAATTTGAGAATGGTATTAGATAGGGTAGAGTATGATTCTTGGTTTTCGGGCACTTACCTTGAGAGTATTCAAAATGGTGTAGCAACATTTTCTTGCTCAAATGAATTCAAGCGAGAAACCATTCTAAAAGATTACAACAAATTTCTTCAAAGCTGTTTAACGAAAGCAACTGGACAAAATCTCCAAATAGAGATAGTTATTAAATCCACTGAGTCAAAAGAGCCAAAAGAGAGATATAAGTTTGTTACAAATACAGGAAATCCCGTAATAGATCTCTTTACTAAAATGGAAGGAGATAAAAGAAAGTATGAAGACTCCGTAAAAAAGGCCAAACTAAATCCTAGGTATACATTCAAAACTTTCGTAGTTGGTTCAAACAATCGTTTAGCAGAAGCTGTTGCACAATCAGTTGTTTCTGATATAGAGAATGAGGATATGACTAAATCATATAATCCTGTTTTTTTCTATGGCAGTACAGGAGTCGGGAAAACCCATCTGATGCAAGCTATTGGCAACGAAGTCCTTCGAATAAATCCTGATAGAAGTGTTGCATATGTTTCTATAGAACAGTTTTTAAATGAAATGATAGAGGCTATTAGAACTAAAAAGAATGAAGATTTCAGAGCTAAGTATAGAGATGTGGATCTTTTAATAATTGATGATATCCAGTTTGTAGAGACATATCCTAAAACCCAAGAAGAGCTTTTCCATACCTTTAATACACTTTATCAAGCTAATAAGCAGATTATTCTGGCTTCAGATAGACCACCCAGAGATATAAAAAGCATTACTGATAGATTAAGAACAAGGTTTGAAGGTGGAATGGTGTGTGATATTCAACCTCCAGAGTATGAAACTAGATTTGCTATTTTAAAACAGATTATGCTTGAAAAAAGAGTAGAGGTTCCTGAAATATTCTTAGATTTAATTGCAAAGAATATAGAAAATAGTGTTAGAGAGCTGGAAGGAGCTCTTAATAAGGTAATTACACTTACTAAGCTAGGAGAGGTTCCTTCTTACGAAGAGGTCGCTAGAATATTACAAGTAGATATTGAAAGTAAAAGAAGAAGAGTAACTCCCGAGCGTCTATTGGAAGTCGTTTCTTCTGTTTTTGATATCTCTATTAGATTCCTAAAAAGTTCAAGAAAAACAGATAATGTCGCTACAGCGCGACAGGTTGCAATGTATCTATTAAGAACTGAGCTAGAGCTTTCTCTTAAAAGTGCTGCCAAAACGGTTGGTAGGAAAGACCATACAACAGTAATGTATGCTTGTGAAATGATTCCTAAAAAGATTAAAGAGGACCCTGGATTGGCGGAAAAGCTAGAAAAGTGTAAAAGAGATCTCTTCTATTAGTTTGTGGATTGGGTGTGAATTGGTGTAGATAACAGATGGATAACCTATCACTTAGTCCACATCCAAAAGTGTTGGTTTGTAAACAGAGTGTTTAGTTATCAATATTTTTGATAGATAGTAAATTACACAGGAATACACATTAAAAGGTTCTTTCTACACATATGGTTTACACATAATAGATCTATTTTAATTATGCTCTTTTTAATATCTTTTTAACCAAAATTCGAATTTAAGTTATCAACATTAATTATTTATTTAGATCTCTTTTATTAGAAAGTATATTTAATATGTTTAAAGTTCATTATCAACTTATCCATACTCTCTACTACTATTACAACGATTTATATATTAATTATTAAAACAGTAGAAAAGAAACTCAATATTAAGTAAAATAGATTAGTAACTGCCTAATACATAATATTATTTAAAACAAAAATGCAATTTTCATGTAACCAAGATACTCTGGCAAAGTATCT
>CAZQRG010000098.1:0-3152 GCA_964595745.1 uncultured Candidatus Saccharibacteria bacterium
AACGGAGGACTACGGTTTTGGAGACCGCTGTTTTACCAGTTGAAACTATGGGCCCCTAACTGTTAAACAGCTTAAATTATTTTACTTTAGTCTCCTTGTGTTGCGTATGTTTTTGACAGTAACCACAATACTTTTTCTTCTCAAGTTTCTCCTTCATATTTTTACTTTTGTAGGCTGTATAGTTCTTGTTATTACAAGTACTACACTTTAAGGCTACAATTTCTCTTTTTTCTTTGGCCATTTCCTTGGGGTTTCAAATTAAAAATAGGATATTATGGGAAATACAAAGTATTATATTGAAATATTGATAATAGGTCAAATATATTTCTATTGTTTTACTATGTTTGATATACTGGAATATATAATTTGTTAATGTATGTATATGGGAATATTTGGTATTGGAAGAGAAGATAATAATAGGAGCTCCAATGATAGTAATGAAGATATTGTTAAAGAAGTTGTTTCGGAAGTATCTCCAAATGTACCGAAGGTAGAGGAAAAAGAAATAGGAATAAGTGATGAAGAAAAGAAGTTGGTGAACACATTTAGAGAGGTAAGGGACCCAGTAAGCAGAAGAGATTTTCTAAAATTTGCTGGGATATTAGCTGCTGGATATGGTCTTGCTGCTTGTATACCAAACAAATCTTTTAGAGATGAGGA
Organism: uncultured Candidatus Saccharibacteria bacterium; assembly: GCA_964595745.1. GTDB lineage: Bacteria > Patescibacteriota > Dojkabacteria > SC72 > SC72 > UBA2259. Next base: position 661 of record CAZQRG010000098.1, read on the forward strand.
ATTAGAAAGTACTGTAGAGGCTATGCGTCCGCTTCCAACGAATGCTATGGAAATTGGTAAGGAGTTTTTACTTAAGGATTCAATTAGGCTTAATTCAAGCGATTTCTCTATTGGTGCAGAGGGATATCCTACGGCTATAATTGATAGATCTATGTTTGCAAAAAAAGAAAATGGAGAGCCCTTATTTATTAGATACTCTGGGAGCCAATTTAGCGAGGTGACATATCTTCACAGTAGTGGTGAGAGACCCCCAGTTGTTGGAGAGATTTTGCCAGTAATGTATAAAGTTCCTGAGGATATTGGGGATATGGGAATTGATATTGTTCCTTATGCCATTTCTGTTAAAAGTGAAAGGGCAAAGATTGAGTTTAACGATGGAAAAAACCACTATCTTGTTCCTGTTGTAACGACAGGAAATAGCACAGGAATTGTTGATATTATTAAGAATGGGGAGGTTGTAAATGGTATATACAAATCCTTTGAAGTTAAACCGGATAATGTTTCGGGATTAACAAAGGGTTATTTGTCTTTTGCAGTATTAACTGAGATAGGAAACGAGTTAGTTATGGAGGGGGTTATTGAGAATAACAATCATTTCTTTATAGATCCTAACAATATACCAGAGGAGATATCTTCTTTGATAGGGGAATAATAGATGGAGCTGGATCTGAGAGTCGAACTCAGGACCTCATTCTTACCAAGAATGTGCTCTAACCGTCTGAGCTAATCCAGCTGACAAGCTAGATTATACTATATCTTGAGAATCTGTAAATTACTCTTCTTTAAGTTGAGTTGTTTTTTTCAAAAAATATACCCAAAGAGGAATGATAAATATCATAAATGCTAGTGCCATAGCTGGTGCTGGAGGAGTAGAGTAGGTATCTTCTGCAATTTCAAATAGGAAGTAGTTTGTTACAAGGTATATTGATGTTGGAATAACTATTAATCCTGCAATACTGTATAGGATTAATGATAGGAAGGTATATAACTTTTTTAACCAAAGAATAGAATCTTTTTCCTTTATCTTGGTTATGGCATATTGATGGATTATAAAGAGTAGAGTCATTGAAATGAAAAGAGATATTCCAGTTATTAAATCTGATTTTCTTTGAGATGAATCAAAACAGAAATCTTTGCCATATTCCTGAATTTTCTTGCCGTTGTAACACTCTTCGAAATCTATAGGTATATCTCCTTTTGGAGTTGATTCAAATTCAACTGAGTTCTCATTATATGTATTTGCTTTTTGAAGAGTATATGAGAATGGCAAATCAAAAAAATATGAAGTTCCCGCTTTTATTGCTAATGATATCCCAATGACTGCAATTGCTAATGTTAGAAATGATATTACATAAAGGTAGATCTGTAGGAGTATCTTGGGGGATAGTTTAAACTTGGTTTTCTTTTCATCATTGTTTTTAATCATAGTAATAATTATATACACTATTGCACCAATTACAAGAATTGAACCAATTATTGAAAAAAGAAAAAATATAATACTCATTGTTTCTTCCATATCTTTAAGTTATATATATCTTAATAGCTAAGTATATCACTAATAGAAATTAGGAAGTAGGGAATAGAATGCAGAGGACTGGATTTGAACCAGTATTGCAGTTATTACTTTGTATTGTGGGATTGTACAATTCTTCATGTTGAATAGGTGGACAAAGTTATAGCACGAGAAGAGAAAGAGTTTGTACTTCTTGTGGTGTTTTGTCAGTCGTGTTATAAATTATCAATTATAAATTAATAAATTATGTATATGAGTACTCAAGATGATTTGATGGATGCTGAATTAAAGAGGTTTAAAACTGAAATAGAAGAATCAAAAAAAAGAGCTATAGAGCTAGTTCCCGAATGGATGAGAAGGGCCAAAGAATTAGTTTATCCAGAAAAGATTCATCTATTGGGCGAGTTTATGAGGCAAGGAATAGAAAATGAAAGACCAGTATATCATGTGGATATTATTATTAATGATATTTTTGAAATAATGGAAGCAATAGACAAAGGCTCTGTTCCTCCCGAGAGATATAACGAGCTTTTAGATAACCAAGGTCATCACTCTGGTGGGAGTGCAAGTCTTGTTAGAAGTGCAGTTACGCGTTTTTCAAAAGAGGGTCCAGAGTTTGGAAGAAGGACTGCATATGGTGAATTATCGACGGCAGAAGAGGGAATGCTTGCAATTTTGGAAGCAGAAAATCAAATTTATGCTGAATTAAATAAAGAAAAAAAATCAGAAGGATCCACAATAGAGTCCAATTTAGAATTTCAACAACCTCAAACAAATCCTGAAATTTAAGATAATTCATAATAGAAAGTAGTAAACTAAAATTCTATTCAAAATATCTTACATCTAGATAAATATTATTCCGAAATTCAATCTTTCATTTTAAGCTTATTAATTAGCTGGTATTTTTGTATTTCTAAAAGAGAGGAATGCAGAGGACTGGATTTGAACCAGTGAATCCCGAAGGAGTCAGATTTACAGT
>CAZQRG010000099.1:0-3127 GCA_964595745.1 uncultured Candidatus Saccharibacteria bacterium
TTAGAGAAGAAGAGGGAAACTCAGGGATATATGAAATATCTCCACTACCAAGAGGGTATGGTCATACCCTTGGTAATGCAATTAGGAGAATTCTTTACTCTAGTTTAAAGGGTTCGGGTATTACAAGTATAAAAGTTAAGGGGGCAAGTCATGAGTATTCAACTGTAGCTGGAGTAAAAGAGGATTTGTTAAGTATAATCCTCAATTTGAAGCAGGTTAAATTCCAAATGGATTCAGATGAGATTAAGAAATGTAAAATAGATGTAAAGGGAAAGAAAGTTGTAAAGGCATCTGACATTATTGTTGATAGTGGAGTAACAGTTACAACACCAGACATTATAATTGCTAATCTAACCGATGAGTCAGCACATCTTTTAATTGATATGACTGTTGAATCAGGTATAGGGTATAGAGATGCTAGTACTACAGATAGAACAGCAGAAGGGTTGATTCCTTTAGATTGTGATTTTGCTCCAATTGAAAAAGTTAGTATGAGTGTAGAACAGGCTCGTAAGGGACAGGAAACAGACCTAGACTCAGTAGTTATAGGTGTTGTTACTGATGGAAGTATTGCACCTAAAGAGGCATTACTTAACTCAGCATCAATATTACAGGAGTTTGCAGGTAAGGTAATGATAGCAATGGGTATATCAAAGAAAGAAGTAGAGGAAAGAGTAGAAGAGATTAATCAAGTTGAAGAGATAGAGGAAAGTGTAGAAGAGGAAGACGAAGTTAAAGATTTAAGAGTTGAGGATTTACCAATCTCAAAGAGGTCTAAAACAGGGTTACTTTCAGGTGGATACAAAACATTAGGTGATTTAAGAAATGCATCTGTAGAAGACCTACTTAATCTCTCAGGATTTGGAAACAAATCATTAAATGAGGTTGTAGAGTTACTAAATCAGTATGGAGTTAATATTAAAGGTGAGTAATTAGAATGTATAAAAGGAATAGTATTAAAAAATTAGGTAGAACACATTCACATAGGAAAGCCTTAATTCAAAATCAGTTAAGGTCTATTCTTACAAATGGTAAAGTTAAAACCTCTTCTGTAAAGGCAAAGGTGCTAAGAGGGGAGCTAGAATCAGTTTTTAATACTATTAAACTTGCTAAAGAGGGAGATCTTTCTTTAATTAGGAAATTAAGTGATATGTTTGGAAGCAAAGATTTAATTAAGAAAGTAATGGAGATTGCAAAGAAAGAAACCTCTAAAATTAGTATTAAGAAAATTGGTTTTAGAATAGGTGATAATACCGAGATGTCTGTTGTTGAGATCGCGGGATTCAAGGGTAAACCAAAGGATAAGAAGAAGATAGGTACAGAAAAGAAAGAAAAGGAAGAAGAGGTAATAGAAACAAAGAAGGATGAAGAGATTAAGAAAGGAATATTGAACTTAGGAAGAAAGACATTGTCTAAAAAGATTGAACCTATGAAAAAAGAAAGGGCAAGATCAAGATCCGGTTTATAAAATATATTTAATAAAGAATGAAATACAAAACAGATTGGACTAAAAAAGAAGATATTAAAAGAGAGTGGCACATAGTTGATGTTAAAGATCAGATCCTTGGAAGAGCATGTACCAAGATTGCATCTTTATTAATTGGTAAGGGGAAAACGAATATAGTTCCTAATGTTGATTGTGGAGATTTTGTTATCGTTCTTAATAGTGATTTTGTTAAACTAACAAGAGGTAAGGAATTAAAGAAGACCTATTACAAGCACTCTGGATATCCAGGTGGTTTAAAGGAGATAGTATTTGCTGATCAGATTAAAAAGAATTCTACAAAGGTAATAGAGATGGCTATTAAGAATATGTTACCTAAAAACAAACTAAGAGATGGAAGAATGAGTAGGCTTTTTGTATATAAGGGTGGAGAGCATAAGAATAGTGCTCAAAAACCGGTTGAGTATAAAATATAATAATATTAAGAATGACTAAATATTTTGAAGGTATAGGACGAAGAAAAACATCAACAGCTAGAGTAAGAATATACTCTGGTGAGAAAGCTTCTACTGTTAATGATAAGGCTATAGATACATATTTCTTAAGTAAGAAGAATAGTGAGGAATCGGTTAATCAGGTCCTAGTGGTTACAGATTTAAAAGATAAATATTACTTTACTGCGAAAGTAAATGGCGGAGGTGTTAACTCTCAGATTGAAGCAATAGAATTGGGCTTAGGTAGAGCTATATATGCTATGGATGAGACTCTAAAACCGATATTAAGGAAGGCTGGATTTCTTACACGAGATTCCAGAGATGTTGAGAGAAAGAAGTATGCTCATGTTAAAGCAAGAAAGAAACCTCAGTTCTCAAAACGTTAATTATTTTCATATTGTGTAGAAATCTTTTTCGGTATATCATATTGATATATTATTTTATCTTTTATAAATATGAAAAAGAGAACACTTTTTATCATTCTAGGAAGTATTGTTGGATTGTTCCTTTTTGGAGCATTCGTAATATTTGTAGGCTACAGAATGTATGCCTCTTCCTCATATGATATGAGATCTTCGGAAGGATATAGTGTTACTGGGGATACAATGATGCCATATTCAAATTCAGCTTTAGGGAATTTAGATTCATATGATAGTGCCAAATTAGAATCAGAGCAAATGTTGAATAACAATGAGGGTTCAAAGGTACAGAAAAATGGAAGTGTATCAATTCTAGTAGAGAGTATTGATGATTCTGTCGATAGCTTGAAAGCTGTTAATGGAGCATACTTAGGACAGATTTCCAATATATATGATTATGGACAAGGTAATGACAGAGTAGTTCAGATTACTGTAAAGGTACCAGTTGAGAGCTTTGAAGCCTACTATAACGCACTAAGAGAGTTAGATGGAGAAGTTACATATGCGAATGTATCAACTACGGATGTTACTGAGGAGTATATTGATATTACTTCGAGGTTAACTAATTTGAAAAATACTGAAGCACAGCTTAATAAAGTTCTAGAGAAAGCGAATACGGTTACTGATATTTTGGCTGTTCAGAGAGAATTAAATACTGTAAGGGGAGATATTGAGAGTTACGAACAAAGCAAGAGATATTTTGATAGTCAAACAGATTATTCCTATATGTCTGTAACATTTGCATTAGACAAAACAGGATTAAATATTGC
>CAZQRG010000100.1:0-3106 GCA_964595745.1 uncultured Candidatus Saccharibacteria bacterium
AAGAGACTAAGGAGTTTAATGATTTAAATAGTGGTAAGTATTTTGAGGGTATTGGGGCTGAGCTGGGTTATAACGAGGGTGCCATAATAATTGTTACACCATTAGATGGATCTCCTGCTAAAGCGGCCGGTATTAGGCCTGGTGACTACATATTATCTGTTGATGATTATGAAGTAAAAAGTGGAGATAATGTATATGAGATAGTTCAAAAGATTAGGGGGGAATCGGGTACAAAGGTAAAAATAGAGATACTTCATAAAGGAGATCTTGAACCTGTTGTTTTAGAGATTACAAGAGGAGAAATTACTGTTCCAAGTATGACATTAACCTATGTCGGTGATAATAAAGATATCGCATATATTGATATTGCAAGGTTTACAGAAGCCTCTTTAAATGAATGGGAGAGTAAGTGGGATTCAGTTGTGAAAGATATTCAATCGAAGAGTGTAAATAAGATATTAATTGATTTAAGAGGTAATCCCGGAGGATATTTTGATGCTGGAGTATATGCAGCTGATGATTTTTTGGATATTGGGAAGATTATTTCTCAACAGGAAGATGGTAAGGGAAATCTTCAGACTTTTGATTCTGAAAAAGGTGGGAGATTAATCGGTAAGAAGGTATTAGTATTGGTAGATGAGGGAAGCGCATCTGCATCTGAGATATTTGCTGGGGCTCTTCAACAGAATGGTGTAGCACAAGTTATTGGTAGTAAAACATATGGGAAAGGTACAGCACAAAGTATTGTTGATTTAAGTGGTGGTTCAAGTATTCATGTAACTATACTCAAGTGGTTACTTCCTGATGGTTCTTGGTTAAACAGAGATAATCCTATTACACCAGATGTTATTATAGAAAATACAACAGAGGACTTCATAAAAGGTGTTGATAAGCAGTATAATGAAGCATTAATATTAATTAATAAATAATTTATTAAGGTATTAATATGGAAGAGGTAAAAGAAGTAAAAGAAAAAAGGATACCCAAATTAAATTTTGATAACTTTAAACATCTCAAAATATTTGGGATATCCCTATTAGTTATTGCTTCGATAATTATTGTTCTTTTGGGTTTCATATTTCTATTAAAATATTCAGAAGCTGTTAGAGAGTGGGTTATTGGGGGAGAGAATAATTCACAGAAATTCCCAAATATTACAGTTACACAAGATGAGGGTGTAATTATTAATGTTGTACAACAGGCATCTCCATCAGTCGTTAGTATTGCTATTAGCCAGATTTCTCTGAAAAGTGGAGAGGGGTTAGTTGATGAGGTTAGTAAAATTGGTACGGGGTTTATTGTTGATCCTAACGGTATTATTATTACTAATCAGCATGTTGTATCTGATGTGACTGCTTCATACAAGGTCATAACCGAGGATGGTAAAGAGTATTCTGTAATTGAGATTTTAAGGGATGATAGTAATGATATTGCCTTGTTAAAGGTAGATTCTACATCACTTAAGGCTTTGCAATTAGGAGATTCTGATAATTTACTTGTTGGTCAAACTGTTATAGCAATAGGTACTCCTTTGGGAGAGTATGCAGGTAGTGTAACAACAGGAGTGATAAGTGGTCTTAATAGGTCAGTAACTGCATCTTCTGGATGGTTTGGATCAACGACCAAGATATATGAAAATGTAATTCAAACTGATGCTGCTGTAAATCCAGGGAATTCAGGTGGTCCGTTAATTAGTTCTGAGGGAAAGGTTGTTGGAGTGAATTTTGCTACAACAGCGAATACAGATAATATCTCTTTTGCATTACCAATCAATATTGTTAAACAGAGGCTAGAGGAGTACAGGACATATGGGAAATTTATTAAACCATACATAGGTATCTCATACCAAATGATTTCAGAGTATCAGGCAATGTTTTATGAGAATGTGGTTGCTGGAGCATTAGTGATGAATATAGACTTGGAAGGACCTGCAGCTAAGGTTGATATTAAAAGAGGAGATATTATTACTAAGGTAGAGGGAGAGGATGTTAAACAATCCTTTTCATACATTATTCAGTCATACAAAGTAGGGGATGAGATATCTTTAGAGGTATGGAGAAATGGTGAGAGTAAAACTGTAAAGGTAACTCTCCAAGAAGCAAAATAGTGTTTATGTAAGAGAAATTTTTAAAAATCTATCTTTATCAAAACAGTCTTTAATACCCCTTATTTCTGATTTGGGGAAAAACTTTTTAATCAGCTTTTTACTTTGTTTAAAATTACTTTCCTCTGTTTCAATAAAGATATATTTCAGATTAATTTCCTTTTGAGTAATCTGTTCAAAAAGTTGGGAGTAAAGTTGAAGACCAGTTTTACCACCATCGAGAGCTAATTTGGGTTCATAATTAAGCACACTACTGTCTAATTTCTTATATATTTCAGAGGGTATATATGGGAGGTTTGCTATTATAATGGTACTTTCATCTAATTTAGGAACACTTTTTATTAGGTTAGTATTTAACCATTTAATTTTTTTTGTTTTAAGTATTTTCTTCTCATTATACTTTGCTATTTTGATTGCTTCTTTTGATATGTCTGTACCATAGAAGGAGTAGAGAAGGGGGTTCTTAAGCTGATTAGCCAATGATATTAAAATACAACCTGTTCCTGTTCCAACATCAACAATATTCTTAACATCATTTTTTTCAATGAATTTCATGCATTCATATACTAATTGTTCTGTCTCTACTCTTGGAATTAATGTATCTTTTGAAACTTTAAAATCGTTATTACAAAATTTTGTATATCCTCTTACATAATCCCAGGGTTCCTGCTTATGTAACCTTTCAAAGATATCAGATTCAGATATCTTTTTTTTCGAACTTAGAAATTCAGATATCTCTCTGGCGATTCGATATTGGTCTGGATACTTAATATCATTTAAGTATCCTTGTATTCTAAATATTTGGGCTAATTTACTTTTCATTATTTAACATTTCTAGTTGAATGCCTTCTGTGACATCATGGATTAATTGGTCAAGGTTACCTAGTAAAACAGATTCAATATTGTGCCAAGATTTTCCTACCCTGTGATCCGTAATTCGGTTTTGAGGGAAGTTGTATGTTCTAATTTTTTCTGCTCTCATGGCACTTCCGATTTGAGAAG
>CAZQRG010000101.1:0-3088 GCA_964595745.1 uncultured Candidatus Saccharibacteria bacterium
TTTCAGCATTACCTAACGGTATGCATTCTATCTCCAATAATATATTTATAAATATATTAGAAACATAATGCATACCATTCGGATGCTAAAGGAAGAAATATACTCTAGTATTTTCATCACACGCTATTTTGTTTTAAATATATAAGACATAAGTCTATATAATATACTTAAAACTTTTTAAAGAACTTAGAGTTCATAAGAACTCATAAAAGATATAAAAGAGAATATCTCTCTATGAATACTTATGTGTATTGAAATGAAAATTTATTATTTATTAAAGAGCAGACTTTAATTAACAATTAACTACCTATATTATACTATAGGTTGGAATAAATATCAATATGTCTATTGATGTGAGTTCAGTTTCTTTCTTAATGAGCAATTAATTATTAAGATACACATATTATACTATGAGTCGATTTTTGAATCAATATCCCCTACCCTTTGTGATAAAGGTGGTATATAATTGCGGATTAGTTATTTAAACATATGGAGAAGGAAAAAGAATTAAATATAGAAGTAAGTTCAACAACCCTTGGTTTTGAAGGAGAGGGAGGAAGTTTAGGTGCCTTTGCTGCATTTACCGAAGGATTGATATCTAAAGAGTTGTATACCCAGATTGTACTTGAGAATGCTAAAGATTTTGAAGCAGTAACTAAAGAAATTATCCCCCAATCTACATTTGGTGTATCTGTATTAGCTTCTGCTATAAATCCCAGAATGATGAAAAAAATGATTTCATCTATTGATTATCCTTACTATATTAAATGGGGAGTTGATTTCTTAAAGGGGAAAATAGAAAAAGATATTATTGTTGATGATGAGGGCTTTAAGGGTAAGATGATTTTGGCTCAAGATATAGCATACGCTATGTTACAAGCAGAAAGTCCTAGGGAGCAAGAAAAATCTACTCTAAAAGCTGCTGGATATATTTTGCATAATCCAGTTAAGATAAGGACATGTATAGAAACGATAAGTATTGAAGATGAATTAAGAAAGATAAAGAAAATTAATAAACAGATACGTCAAAAAGATCTAGATGTTATCTGGGCAATTGAACCAAATATGAAAATTGGAGATGGTACTCTATCTTCTTTTCTTAGTACATTAGAAAACATTCAAAAAGAAAACCCAACCCTTTCATTTGGAATAGATTTAGATATGGGAGGATTAATTAATGAGGAAAAAAATCTTTTTCAGGTTTTGGATACATTAGATTTTAATCAATTACTTCCGATATATATATCTTTAAGTGGAAAAGGAAAAGATAATGTAAGAACCCATTTGCCACTAGGAAGAGATATAGCTGGAAATATTGAATTGGGTAGATGGCTACATAATATGCAATTTAGAGGGAAGAAAATACCAGGCTTAATAGTAGAAACAAATCCCTCACAGGAAGATGTATTAGACGACTATACGGAATTTCTTAAGAAGTTGAAGATGTACTATTAACTTCCCTGTTCTTTTCTTTTTGTCTCTGCCTCTCTATACTTTCTTCTTTTCTCTTCTACCTCTCTCATATTATCTATTTCTATAAACTTTTTTCTTGAGTGAAATCTTTCAACAGGGTTAAGACCCTTTTCTACCAAATTCTTGTGTGCGTCGGGGTAGTTATCACCCTCATTAAAAGTAACTTTACGAGCTGCAACCTCTTCCATATTCTCAATGATTTTTTCTCCTATGATGTTATCTGCATATCTTTCAACTTCTTTACTCTCAGGATCTGTTTCTCTGATACCATCTTCAATATTTCCTAAAATCTTTGCATATCCAGGATCTGCAACCCTTCCAATATCTTTAGAATATGGGTTGGTTATAATATTTTCATCATATGCTTTATCTACAGCTTTTTTAACCTGTTGTTCTACTGGATTTTCATTTTCCATATATTCACATTAATTAACTTAATATGTTGATAGTAAAATATTAACTATGAGATGTCAATAAAAAAGAGGAGGTTACCCTCCTCTTAAATGTTATCTATATTCTTTTAATACAAATGTATTAAATACTCTACTCTCTTTCATAGATATCATTAATATATCTTTGATCATATTACTTACCTCCTTAATATTTGCAGATGTGGAATCACTTCTGTTTTTGTTTAAAAAGAATGGTGTAACAGAAACTTCATATCCTACTTTACCTATCTCATTTACAATCTCTGAGTCTATTGCGAACCTATTTACCTTTAAGTTAGGTAATATTCTTTTTATCAAATCTTTTTTAAATAGCTTTAAACCACAACCTACATCATTTATAGATTTAGGTAGGTTCAAGAGTATCCTATTTATTAATATCAAACCGTATGAAAAGATCTTTCTATTTAAAGACATCTCTACATTAGAATCTTTATGTAACTTAGAAGGTATTACAGCCATTATTGAATCCTTTTTAATCTCTTTTAATGCATAACCTAAGGATCTAATCTGAATATCTGTATCAGCATCTACAAACCCTATTACATCACCGGTAGCTCTTTTCATTCCGTATCTAACAGCATAACCTTTACCTTTATTTTGTTTGTACCCAATCACTTGAGCTTTCTTTAATCTATTTTCTTTAATGTATTGAGTAAGAATATCTTTAGTATTATCAACATACCCATCTATTACGAAGATGAGTTCAAAATCAGGGTTAATTCTTGAAAGGTATCCGTACAACCTCTCTAATTGGTCTAACACCTCTCTCTGTTTTTTGTATGTTGGTATAACCAAAGATATTTTCATTGATATGTAATAAGTAAAAAATGATGAAACAAACGTGCATTTAAGCAAATGCCCCCAAAGGGGCAATCTACCTAATTAGATAGATTGCTTTGCCTTTAGGTTTTTAACTATAGCCAATACAACCATTCCAGTTGTAAATGTTAATAATCCTGCGATATAGAAGATACTTGTATCTTCAAAACCGGTAGGAATAGGTTTATGATCATATGGACTGTAAGGACCATATGTTCCACCATCTGCTAATACAGAAGAAACATTTACAAGAAAAGTTGTTGCTAAAGTTAAAGCAACTGCGATTAACTTTCTCATATATAAAGGGCTAGTTAATTTAAATGCAGTAGTATTATACTACATAC
>CAZQRG010000102.1:0-3056 GCA_964595745.1 uncultured Candidatus Saccharibacteria bacterium
TAACTACTTTAGTTGTCTAATTTAGACCCGTCCGAAAAAGGGGAAGCGGACAAGATGCTTCTCAACTTAATTAATGAGGTTCTGGACCTCTCTAAGATAGAGGCAGGTATGATGGAATACCATTACGAGGAGTTTGATTTGGCTCTCTACTTTAATGAACTAATGACATCGTTCTGTCAGTCACTAAAAAATCCGGAGGTTGAGATGGTAGTTTCTAACCCATATGAGCACTGCATGTTGTTTTATGATAAGAAGAGATACACACAGGTTCTTACGAATTTTGTAACGAATGCTATTAAATATACAGAGAAAGGATATATAAAAATTGGCTATGAAATAAGTGGTGAGAGTATACGTACATATGTAGAAGATACTGGACTTGGTATATCCGACGACAAACAGGATAGAGTCTTTGGACGTTTTGAGAAACTCAACGATTTTGCGCAAGGAACAGGATTAGGATTGGCCATAGCTAAAGAGATAGCTGAACATGATGGAGGAAGCATTGGATTCAGGTCTAAACAAGGTGTCGGCTCAGAATTTTGGTTCTATATACTAAAGAGGAAGCAAGAATAAACAAGAATTACTATCTTTGTGCTATTCATGTAGAGACAATCCAATACAGATGAAAACAGTTATTTACAATATAGCACAACATATTATCTCGTTGTCGATGTGCTCATCTTCTGTGCTTTGGAATATGTTGGATAATTATCTGCCTTTTTGGGTTGAGCAAACAGATAAAGAGCCTATATTAAAAGTGATTGTTTCTGAATCTCTCTCTTTAGAGAGAACAAGTTATTTACCCATATTGGTAAATAGTAGTAAACAAGAAGATTTGGTGGCATTTGATCTCTATAAAAATGAGAATTCGGAATATCTTATTGAGGTAAAGGTTTCAAGGGATAATAGCGTGAATGCTCTGCTTGCTCTGAGTAAAGATTTTAAGAGAGCAGACATTCAATTGTTTGGCAACGAACGTGTACAAGCAGTTGCGTTGAATCGTGCAATTATGGTAGCCTATCTTCTTGCAACAGCGGAGAAGGAGACCATATTAATACATGCTTCTGCCGTTAAAAATAATGAAATGGGCTATCTCTTCTTAGGTAAGAGTGGTACGGGGAAAAGTACTCATGCGCAACTTTGGATAGATTTTATTCCGGGCAGTGAACTTATAAATGATGATAATCCTATAGTAAGAGTCATAGCCGGAAAGCCTATGGTTTTTGGCTCTCCATGGAGTGGCAAAACACCATGTTATCGTAATGTCTCTGCGCCCATAGGAGGTTTTGTCCGTTTAAAACAGGCACCTGCTAATAAAATTCGCTGCCAAAGCGCGGTTGAAAGTTACGCCTCATTAATGGCAAGCGGATCTGGGATGAGTTGGGAAAAGCAACTTGCGGATGGCAAAGACAAAATAATGAGTGAACTGATAAAACTTGTGCCGTTCTATCTTCTTGAGTGTTTACCAAATGAAGCCGCCGCACAACTCTCTTCTTCAACAATTATAAATTAGATGCTTTGCGAAAACTGATACTGCCAAATAACATACTTCTGCCGGAGGTTGAGAAACTGCTTTCTCAAGGGACAGAGGTGACTCTTAAAGTAAGGGGTAATAGTATGCTACCCTTTATTGTTGGAGACCGCGATAGTGTTGTTTTAATTAAAGCTCAACAATTAAAGAATGGCGATATAGTTCTTGCACATCTAAATAATAGCCGTTATGTATTGCATCGTATTATAAAGATTAACTCTATCGGGGTATCTCTTATGGGAGATGGAAATATTAGGGGAGTGGAACATTGTAATATGAGCGATATTTGCGGTAAAGTCTCAAAGATTATCCGTAATGGTAATTATATAGAGATAGATTCTAATTGTGAGATATGTAAAGCAAGACTTTGGAGGATATTGCGCCCCATAAGGAGATATTTGTTAGGTATTTATCGCAGAATTAATTAATAGGAAATAAAAAATAATATGAAAATAGTTGATGGATTTGTATTACGAACTATAGCAGGTGAGAGCGTAGTTGTAGGTGAAGGTCTAAAACAGGTGGACTTTAATAAACTTATAGCTCTTAATTCAACAGCTGCTTTTCTATGGAAAGAGATTGAAGGAAAAGAGTTCGATGAAGAGGTGTTATCGCAACTACTTATAGAACAATATAGGATAGATGAGGCTACTGCTCAAAATGATGCCTCAGAAGTTATTAGAGAATGGCATAAAATTGGGCTAATAGAAGACTAAAGAGGTTACAAAAAGATGTATACTTCTCGGGAAATATTTATAAAACTATTGCAAAGTGGGTTGTGGAATCAACCGCTTCTCTCTTCATTTGATCCGCTAAAGGTAAAATGGGATGAAGTCTATAATATGAGCATGAAGCAGTCGGTCTGGGGAGTAGTTACAGATGCAATTAACAATCTTCCTGCGGAGTGTCAACCTCCAATTAAGTTGCAGCAACAGATGAACTATTTACTGAGCCGTAACCGTACTAACCATGCCCGCCTTAATGATACTCTTGTGAAGATTGTCTCTATGCTATATGATAATGGCATTTCGCCTGTATTGCTTAAAGGCCAGGGTGTGGCTACATATTATCACGATCCTACACTTCGCTGTTGCGGAGATATAGATTTATATATCGGTTTAGAGAATTATGATAGTGCGTGCAAAATAGCTAAGCAATTCGGTGAGGAGAAAGAATCTATTGAAAGTACTAAGCATTACCATTTTATGCATAATGGAGTAGCTATAGAATTACATAGGATAGCAGAGCAATTACCGGGACGGAGATACAATAACTCTTTTCAGAAATGGACAAAAGAGATGCTTACTGCCGATAGTTGTCGTAGGTTAAAATTTGCTGAAGCAGATGTACTTGTGCCGCCTGCGGATTTTGAAGTATTATATATTTTTAATCATGCCTTTCACCATTTTCTTAATGGCGGAGTTGGTTTGCGCCAGCTGTGTGATTGGACTCTTGCTCTTGATAAGTATAACGGCATCATAGATTTACAAATGTTAGAGAATAATCTTAATAAGTTTGGATT
>CAZQRG010000103.1:0-2901 GCA_964595745.1 uncultured Candidatus Saccharibacteria bacterium
TAGTGGTGCTTTTAAGAATAGAGTAGTAGAATGGTTTAAATCTTTGATTCCATAAACTGCCCAGATATAAAATGTAAGTTTAAGGAAATTATGTTAGTCACAACAAATGTGGATCCCGTTGCTAAAATTAAAGTTATTGGTGTAGGTGGTGCTGGATGTAATGCCATCAATACTATGGTATCAGACTATGATATCCCTGGTGTTGAATTTATGGCGTTTAATACTGATGCCCAAACACTCAAACTATCCAAAGCTCCTGTAACCTTACAGTTAGGAGAAAACCTAACTAAAGGACTCGGCGTTGGTGGTAATCAGGACTTGGGAGCTCAATCTGCAGAAGAAAGTTTGGATCAAATTCAAGAGCATTTAGAGGGTGCAGATATGGTATTTATAACCGCTGGTATGGGTGGTGGAACCGGTACAGGTGCTGCTCCAATTATTGCAGGTGTTGCTAAAAATATGGGTGCATTAACAGTTGCAGTTGTTACTAAGCCATTTGATTTTGAAGGTAATAGAAGAAGAGAGATTGCAGAGGAAGGTATTGCGAATTTAAGAGATAAGGTGGATACATTGATAGTTGTACCTAATCAAAGGTTATTAGAGATTACTGATGGGAATATGTCCTTTATCGAAGCTATGAAATTAGTTGATTCTGTACTTGCTGAAGGTGTAAATAGTATTTCTACATTGATTAGTCAAACAGGATATATTAATGCAGACTTTAATGATGCAAAATCAGTTATGCAAAATGCGGGTACAGCATTAATGGGTATCGGAAGAGCAAGTGGTGAAAAGAGAGCAGAGTTAGCTGCAAGAGCAGCAACAACAAGTCCACTATTAGATATGTCCATAGAGGGAGCTACAGGAGTACTATACAATATTGTTGGTTCTGATTTAACACTTCCTGAGATAAGCTTGGTATCTGAATTAATTCAAGAGGCTGTTGATCCATCTGCAAATATTAAATTTGGAGCACAAATTGATCCAACCTTAGGAGAAGAGATAGTAATTACTATTGTTGCTACAGGTTTTGATGAGAACAAACAGGTATATACAAAGCATGAGAAGGGTGATGAAGATGATGCATTTGGTTTTGGTGGGATACCAGTTCCTTCCTCTCCAACATTTACACAGCAAAATGATGACGATGAAGACTTTGAAGAAAAGAAAGATGAAAAGTTATTTGATGCAATAGAGGATGAGACACAACCTGGAGAGACCGAAGAGGATGTATATAAAGGGGCTTCTAAGAAATTAGAAATGGATATTAATGATGATTTTGATGATCCATTAGATAAACCTGCCTTTATGAGAAAACTCTTTAAGGATAAAAAGAAGTAGAAAGTGATAATAGAGGTTAGAGTCAAAACTTCATCAAAAATAACAGAGGTAATTAAAGAGGGGGATATGTATATTGTTTCCTTGAAAAGTAAACCATTTCATAATAGTGCGAATCTTGAATTAATTGATACTCTTTCATCATATTTTAATATTGCCAAATCTTCTGTTAAGATATTTAAGGGGTTAAAAAGTAAGAAGAAATTAATTATGATACAAGACTTATGAAGCTAGGTAATGGGAAAAAAAGAAAATTTAAAATTGATTGGTTTTTATTAATCCCTATCATATTAATCTCTGTTATAGGAATTATCACCTTACTTTCCACTACAATAGAAAGTGATGGGGCATTTGGAGAGCTCTCTATAGTAAATAAACAGATATCATTTGTTGTAATAGGTTTAATACTGTATTTAATTACATCATTAATAGATATTTCTCTTTTTAAATATTTACAGATAATAATACCGATATATATTATCACCTTACTTCTTTTAATAGCGGTTCCTCTCTTTGGTCCTGTAATTAACAATGTCCAAAGATGGTTAGTAATTGGAGGAATACAAGTTCAACCATCTGAGATAGCTAAGGTTACAGTGATATTAACAACAGCATGTATATTCTCATTTAAACAAAGATATAACCAGTGGATACTTTTTGGTGTTTCTTTTTTAGCAGTACTTCCAATTATTGTATTAATATATCTAGAACCTGCTGGAAGTATGTCTCTATTAACATTACTAATATGGTTTCTAGTTGCATTTACAGGGCTTAGTAATCAGTTAAGAAATAGTATAGCTTTAGTTATCATTGGATTAATTAGCTCATCACTTTTTCTAATTAGCTACAGTGATAACTGGATGTATATATTTCTTTCCTTGGTTGCATTAATAATTGGAGTATTTGCATACTATCACAAGGATAACTGGAGAATACTAATTATCATAAGCTTTGTAGCTGGTATGATACTTGGTTCATCTTCTGTAATACTCTATAAAAGTGTACTTAAGGATTATCAGAAAGATAGGATAGAGGCATTTCTAAATCCGAAAGAAAGTGCAAAGGATATCGGTTTTAATGTTAATCAGGCAAGAATAGCTATCGGTTCTGGACAGATATGGGGGAAGGGTTTTGGTATGGGAACTCAAAGTAAGAGAGATTTTCTTCCTGAGCATCAGACAGATTTTATATTTGCATCCTATGCTGAGGAGTTTGGTTTAATTGGAAGTCTTTTTCTTCTTACTCTTTTTGGAATAGTAATCGTTAAGGGTTTAATAACATCTGTTGATAATGCTGGCAATCTATTCTCCTCTATGATCCTTATTGGTATTACTATGAAATTACTTTTAGAGATCTTTATTAATATAGGAACTAATGTTGGAGTGATACCTGCAACTGGTATTCCCCTTCCTCTTGTAAGTGCTGGAGGAACGATAACTGTGATGACTCTCTTTTCATTAGGGATAGTTCAAAGTATAATCAACAGAGGAAGTAGTCATAGAAGTAGTAAGAATATAATTGACAATTACTGATTAATAAATTAAAATCCTTTGGTCATGAGTA
>CAZQRG010000104.1:0-2831 GCA_964595745.1 uncultured Candidatus Saccharibacteria bacterium
CAAGCAAAGCTAAAGATCCTATCTCATCTGCACTCTCCATAAATTCACTTATTATTGCCATTAAAATCTCTTTTTGTCTTTCTGTAATACTTTGCATTTTAGCACTCTTATAGTTTACCTGCTAAGAGTATATCTATGAATTGGGTATGTGTCAATAATTTGTAAAGATATTTTAGAAAATATACAATTTAAGTATTAAGTTATAAGAAAAATAATATGACTGAACCAATTGAAAATGTTGATCCATTTGAAACTCCTATCACACCTCCAGAAAAAGTAAGTAAAGAGATTATAAAAAAAATTATAGATTTCTTTAAAAAAGAAAAACAAGACAATGAGCAGGAATCTTTAAAAGAAAGTGATGAGGCACAAGATAGTAATGATGATCACGATGATTCCAAAGATGGCGGAGATGATGATTAACACATAATACCAGATTCTATTTTCTCATTTAATTATTGATTATTCATACTATCTTTGTTATACTCTCACTCGTTATGGAAAAACTTCAATTACAAAAAAGAAAGATAACTGGAAAGAAAGTAAGACACCTCAGAACAGAGGGATTAACTCCTGCTGTTGTATACAACTCTAAGGGAGAGTCTACAAACACAGCAATAAGTAATACAGATGCTGATTGGCTTTACAGAAATACAACATCAACCACAATACTTGATACCCAGTTAGAAAAAGATTCTTTTAAAACATTAGTTAAAGAATTTGATATCAATCCTGTGACAGAAGAGATAAACCATGTGTCCCTATTTCAGATTGATGAGAGCTCCCCTATGGTATTTACAATACCTTTCGATATTGTTGGAATTTCTCCTGCAGTTAAGAATAACCTCGGTGTACTTGTTAATGTATTAGATAGTATTGAGGTAAGATGTAAGCTATCTGAATTACAACCATCCATTGAAATTGATGTCTCTAAATTAGATACTGTCGGACAAACTATTAATGTTAATGATATTCAATTACCAAAGGGTATGACATTAATTAATGATGATTTAGCAAGAGCAACTATTGTAACTATCACTGATATTCAAAAGATTGAAGAGGTTGTTGCACCTATTGAGACAGAAACTGTTGAGGGAGAAGAAACTGCAACAGAGGGAGAAGTCCCAACAGAAGAGGGACAGACTACACAAGAAGAGAAGAAGTAAAAAACATCTATTCATTTTATCTTTTACTGTATATAATCGAACATGATATCGATAATTATTGCATCTAGAAATGAACCAAAAACAATAGGGAAATGTATTAGATGTATTGCAGATAAAAAATATTCCGGATTAGATAAGCAGTTTGAAATTATACAAATATCCCCTGATAAAGAGACATTAGATGCTGGATTAAAGGAAGCAAAAGAACTTAATCTATCTCCTAGCGAATTTATCCAATTAAAAGATCCTAAGAAGGGAAAACCATTTGCATTAAAACTAGCTATGAAAAAAGCTCAGGGAGAGATACTAATCTATACAGATGGTGATACATATTTTGAGAAAAATGCTGTTAAAAATCTATTAACTCCTTTTAAAGACCAACATATTGGAGGAGTTACTGGAAGAATTTTATCTCTGGATAGTAAATCAAACATCATGGGATATTGGGGCCATTTACTTGCAGATGCTGCTCATCACAGAAGGTTATCAATGATGAATATCAAGAAAGAGAACTACTACATTAGTGATACTACCTTTTTTCCGATGAGTGGATATATTATGGCATCTAGAAATTTCAATTTAAATATCCCCGAGGATGTTCTTTCTGACGACGCTTTTATTTCCTATGCTATTAGAAACCTTGATAAAGAGATTGCTTACGCCCCAGAAGCAATATGTTATGTTAAATACCCTTCTAACCTTCCAGACTATTTTAAACAGAAGGTTAGATCTTTAGGAGGTTTTACCCAATTAAAAAAGTATGGAGTAATGAAAAAAGATAGACAAAGTAGAAGCTTTTTAATTGAATTAAAGTATGCCATCTTTGTATTAAAATATGCTTCTAATATTAAGGAACTGTTATGGTCTTTACTACTGTTCCCTGTTAGATTTGTTACATGGGTAAAGATATATTGGCAAAGAGTTATTCTAAAAAAAGATATGCCTAAATCCGGTTGGGAAAGAATAGAGAGTACTAAATAAAAAGGAAGAGTTTCCCCTTCCTTTCATTTCCAGACAATATCTATTAGTTACCACCTAAAATGAGCAAATGCTTTATTAGCTTCTGCCATTCTTTCTACATCGGTCTTCTTCCTTATAGCATCTCCTTCTCCATTAAAAGCGTTTACTATTTCAACTTCTAGTAACTTATCAAATGATTTACCTGTTTTGGATCTAGATATATCAATTAACCACCTAATAGCTAAAGTTTCCTGTCTCTTTGGACTAACAGGAACAGGAACTTGATAGTTTGCTCCTCCCACTCTTCTTGATTTTATTTCAAGTGCAGGTCTAATATTATCAATTGAAGTATGAACAAATTCAATTACTGGAATATTACTCTTTTTAGCACCTTCCTCTATTGCGCTGTATACTAAATCCTCAGCTATTGTTTTTCTTCCACCCTGCATTACTTTATTAATTAATCTTCCAATAACTTCATCGTTATACTTCCTATCTTTTGCCATTACTCTTTTTTTAGCTCTCTTACCTCTCATTATTTTTCTTTAAAATATTATTCTTCTTTTGGTTTTTTAGCACCATATTTAGACCTAGCCTTCATTCTTCCCTTAACACCTGCTGTATCGTACTTACCCCTTACAACAATGTATTTAACACCTGGTAAGTCTCTCTTTCTACCTGCTTTTACCATTACTACTGAGTGCT
>CAZQRG010000105.1:0-2790 GCA_964595745.1 uncultured Candidatus Saccharibacteria bacterium
AAGAAAAGGTAAAGATTTTATCTTAACTTGGAAATCAAATGCCCATACTAAGCCAACAGATGAGAAAACTAAATACACTAAAGCCGTAATTAATATCCTAAATACTGTAGGATCCTGATCTTTAATAATAGTCTGTACAAAAACAGAAAGACCAATTAAGAAAGCAATCGTTAATAACTTCCCTCTCTTTACCGAATCCTCATTTGTATTTACTACTTTTTCTACTTCCATATACTCTCTACATATTTTATACCTTTTGCTGTTAAAACTCTCCCTCTTGAGGTTCTCTTTATCAAACCACATTTCATAAGATAGGGCTCATGCACATCTAATATAGTAGATACCTCCTCTGACACACTCGCAGCTAATGTAGACACACCAACAGGACCACCATCAAAATTAAAATATATTACTCTTAATATCTCCCTATCTATATTCTCCAAACCTATATCATCAATTCCAAGTAGTTTCATTGTCCCATTTACAGTATCCACATTAACATAATCCTGGTTATTACTCTGTGCGAAATCTCTTACTCTCCTAAAAAGCCTTAACCCTACCCTTGCAGTACCCCTAGAAGCAATCGAAAGAAGTTTGAGAGCATCTTGGTCAATATTAATAGACCAGAGCTTAGATGCTCTTTTCAGTATCTCTATCATATCCTCATCACCAAAGAAGTCTAACCTTTGAATTAACCCAAACCTATCTCTCATAGGAGAACTAATCTTTCCTATCTGTGTAGTAGCCCCTATTAATGTAAAGGGTTCTAAACTAAGTCTAATAGTTTTCGCAGATGGTCCCTTTCCCATAACGATATCTAACGCCCTATCCTCCATTGCTGGATAAAGTATCTCCTCAACTACTCTAGATAGTCTATGTATTTCATCGATAAAAAGAATATCATTTTCTTTGAGATTAGTCAGAATAGCCGCCAAATCTCCCTGTCTATCAATAGCAGGACCAGAGGTAATTCTAATAGAGGAACCAACCTCATTAGCAATAGCCAAAGCAAATGTAGTCTTACCAAGTCCTGGAGGACCGTAAAAGAGTATATGGTCTAAGACTTCTCCTCTTTTTTTTGCAGAGCTAATCATCATCTTAATAGTCTTCTTCTCCTGCTTTCTACCAATCATCTCATCAATTTTTGATGGCCTAATCTTTTGTTCTGCCTCTTCCACCTCAACATCCTTAACCACTACCCTACTGTTCTTTAAGATGTTTTTCTCTTCTGTTTTTTTACTAGATTTAATCATATTTATTGCGCTAATACTTTTTTAATCAAAACCTCAATACTAATATCTTCTTTCTTAAGTAACTCCCCTCCTCTTTTAATACAATCCTCTAATTCCTTACCACTAAAACCTAGTGTTTTAAGAGCCTCTTTTAATTCATCCAACCTAATATCACTCTTAGCAACCTCATCCTCCCTATCAAAATCTATTCTACCTCTTAACTCTAAGATAACCTTTTGGGCACCCTTAAGACCTAATCCAGGGGTTTTACTGAGCAACTTTGAGTCACCCTCTAATACAATCTCTTTCACTCTCTCCATACTGTATGTAGAGAGAATGGATAGTGCTGATTTAGGACCTATACCCGATACAGTTAATAGTTCTTCAAAGAAATCTCTTTCCTGTTCTGTGTTAAATCCATATAGCATTTGACTATCCTCTCTAACCTGAAAACTTGTATAAAGAGATATCTCTTTATTATAATCAACAAACTTAAATTGAGAGGTAACAAACACTCTATATCCAACTCCAGATTGAATTAAAACATCAACATAGTTTCTTCTCCCAATCATATTCTTCAATACTTTACCAGATATATATGAAATCATTATTAAATATTTATTAATATTAAACGAATTCATCCATTTTTAATCTATCAAAACAAGCAACAGATATAGCCAACGCATCTGCTACATCATCTGGTTTCGGAATCTCCTTTAGATCAAACATGATTTTAACATTTTCTCCAACCTGATTCTTAGTAGCCTTACCATATCCTGAGATAGTACTCTTTACCTGTAATGGAGTAAATTCGTGTACAGGTATATCACTCTGTTGTAGGGTGAGTAAAATAACTCCCCTGGCCTCCCCAACAACAATCGCTGTTTTAGCATTGTTATAAAAAAGAATCGTCTCTAAACCAGAATAATCAGGTTTAAACTGTTTAATAATTTCAGTCAGATTGCTATAAAGCTCTAGTAATCTTTCACTCACAGAGAGACCCTTTTCAGTTGTGATAGCACCATAATCTATTGGACAAGAATTACCATCTTTATCAAAATCAACAATAGCCCAACCTGTAATAGCTATACCTGGGTCAATTCCTAATATTCTCATGTATCTTAATATTAATTTACTCTAGATTACTCCAAACACTCTGTACATCATCATGATCATCTAGTTTCTCTAACCCCTCTTGTACTTTCTCTAAATCTTTTTCGGAAAGGACTTTAGTTACCTTAGGTTCTTTAATTATCTCTGCCTCTTCAATTACATACCCCAATTTAGAGATGCTATCTCTTACCTTAGATAAATTCACAAAAGATGTATATACCTCCAAACCCTCTACCCCATCTATATCTATCTCTTTAATATCCTCTATTCCCTCTATATCCATAAGTGTAATCATAACCTCTTCCCTATTATCTTTAATATACGTGTCCTCTCCTCCATATTTTTCTGATTTTTGTAAATGGCCACTCTTTAGGATAATCAGACCCCTTGTTTCAAAATTCCATGATACAGAACCGGTATCCCCCATCCTCCCCCCTATTTCATC
>CAZQRG010000106.1:0-2783 GCA_964595745.1 uncultured Candidatus Saccharibacteria bacterium
TGTATCTTCTTTAATGTTAAACAAAGTTAAGAAAGTACTCTCTTGGAAAGAGACTGTATATCCAGCATTACTTAAGTTCCTAAATATGTTAATAATGATTGTGGGTATGTATATTGTGTTTAAGCTATTTGATTTTAAATTAGATACCAGTAGAACAATATATGTACTAATACTTACAGCTGTAACCTCTATATACGGTTTACTTTCCTATCTATTAGGTTCTAAGCTATTCTCTCCAAATGAATACAGAGTAGCTGGGAATATTGTAAGAAGGCTTAAGAATAGACTCCCAAGTGGAAATAATTTATCAGAATAGAAATGAAGAAATTCTTTTTTTCAATATTAATATTTTTTGGAGTAATAGTTTTTCTAGTTTTACTAGTTATTGGATATATATTTCTTAGATATAGAAGTTGGGAGAAAGAGTTTGAAGGAAATATTCAGAGTGAATATTTAATAGATGAGGAGAGTATAAAAAAGGTTGATTTGAATGAAAAAGTATCTGATTTTGCACTTTCAATGTCAGATACAGAGTTTTTAGAGTTAAATGTCCAAGAAGTAGGGTCTGTACTCTTTTCAGTATTGGATTCAAATATAGGAGAGAATGCAAATCTTCAGAAGATATACATTGCACCATCTGAAAGCAAATGGTTAATACATGCTAATCTAAAATATCAAGATTTTTCAGTATGGGTTTCCACAGATCTGAATAAAGATGATATACAGAGTGCACAGATATATATTACTGAAATAAATGTTGGACCTTTTTCAGTTGGAGAATATATTAATTGGATTGATAGGATTAATAAAGGGATAGGGGAATCCATAGTTACTTTGAATGAGAATGGACTAGTAGGTAGGTATATAGATAATATTGAACTGTTAGACGAATCTGTTGTATTAAAAGGCTCTAGATATTGACATTTACCCAATAAATATTTAAAATCCTTAGCAGTCTCTTTTTTGAATTGCTAATTAATTTGTTTAAAATATATAAATGAAAAAAGAAATAAAAATAAAACCATTAGGAAGTAGAGTTTTAGTTAGACCTCAAGAGATTCAAGAAAAAACACCTGGTGGTTTAGTAATTCCTCCAAATGCCTCAGATGAGAAAAAACCTTCCTTTGGAGAAGTAATTAAACTTGGGATAGGAAAAAGTAAAGATGGGAAGTTGGTAAAATTCGATGTTAAGATTGGTGATATGGTGTATTTTAAAAAGTATGCACCTGAGGAAATAGAAATTAATGGTGAGGAGCTATACATTCTTGATACAGAAGATATTTTAGCTGTTGCTAAATAACTAGATTAAATTTTTACTAAACTTACAATGGCAAAATCAATAATCTATGATGAAGAGGCAAGAAAAGCATTAAAGGCTGGTGTAGATACAATAGCTGATGCTGTTAAAACAACCTTAGGTCCTAAGGGTAGAAATGTAGCTATTGCTAAATCTTTTGGTTCACAGGTTGTAACTAAAGATGGTGTAACTGTTGCAAAGGAGATAGAGGAGAAAGATCCTTTTAAAAATGTTGGTGTAGAGATGCTTAAAGAGGCAGCAAGAGAGGTCAATGATTTGGCAGGAGATGGTACAACCACTGTAACTGTACTTGCCCAAGCTATTACTCATGCTGGTTTCAGAAATGTTACAGCAGGTTCCAACCCAATATCTTTAAAGAGAGGTCTGGATAAGGCTGTAAGTTTAGTTGTAGAGGAATTAATAAAATCATCAAAAAAGATTAAAAAACAGGAAGAGATATCTCAAGTAGCAACAATATCATCTAACAATGATAAAGAGTTGGGAGAGATGATAGGGAAAGTATTTGAGAAGGTAGGGAAGGATGGAGTAATTACAGTTGAAGAGGCAAAGGGTTTTGATGATGAGGTAGAATATACAGAGGGTATGCAGTTTGATCAAGGATATGTTAGTGCATACTTTGTTACAGATGCAGAGACTCTAGAGGCAGTAATGGATAATCCATATATATTTGTAACTGATAAAAAGCTTTCTAATTTACAAGACATTCAAGCTATTGCAGAGAAGGTACTTTCTTCTGCAGATAGACCATTGGTAATAATTGCAGATGATATTGAAAATCAGGCATTAGCTACATTGGTTGTTAATAAATTAAGAGGTACTCTTAATGTAGTAGCAATTAAAGCACCAGGTTTTGGAGATAGAAAGAAAGAGATGTTAAAAGATATTGCAGTTGTTACAGGAGCAGAATTCATATCAGAAGAGGTAGGTAAAACACTAGACTCTGTTAGTCTTACAGATTTGGGTGGTGCAAAAAGAATTATTGTAAGTAAGGAAGAGACAGTAATTGTAGAGGGTTCTGGTAAGAAGGTTGATATTACAAAGAGGGTAAGTGAATTAAAGGCACAAATAGAAAAAACTACATCTGACTATGATAAAGAGAAATTACAGGAAAGATTAGCAAAACTTTCTGGTGGTGTAGCTGTAGTTAAAGTTGGTGCAGCTTCAGAGGTAGAGGCTAAAGAGAAGAAGGCAAGAGTTGAGGATGCTATTAATGCCACTCGCGCAGCTATAGAAGAGGGTGTTGTTGCTGGTGGTGGGTTAGCATATCATAACGCAAAGGCAGTATTAGAGAATATTAAGTTCGAGGACGCTGATGAGCAGTTAGGTTTAGAGATTTTAAAGAATACACTAAGTGAGCCATTAAAACAGATTGCTAGAAATGCAGGACAAGATGGAGCTGTTGTAGCATCACAGTGTCATGGAAATATTGGGTATAATGCAAAAACAGATAAATATGTAGATATGC
>CAZQRG010000107.1:0-2772 GCA_964595745.1 uncultured Candidatus Saccharibacteria bacterium
CTATTTGTTAATATATTTTTTTGTATCATATTTAAGGCAGTAATACATAGTAATTGTATTGTAATTCAGATATTTTTTCAAGATAATGGGTATATGGTACAATCCATATATTATGAGTATATATGAAACCCTACAAAAGCCAATACTATCCCTATCTCCAATGGAGGATGTAACAGATACAGTATTTAGACAAATGATAGCATCTATTCAAAGACCAGATCTTTTCTATACCGAGTTTGTAAATGTCGAGGGATTAAATAGTTTAGGTAGAGATAAGGTAATGCATAGATTAAGATATGATGTTTTAGAGAAACCCATTGTGGTACAACTGTGGGGGGTTAATCCAGATAATTATTACTATGCTGCGCGCTTAGTTAAGAACTTAGGTTTTGATGGTATAGATATTAATATGGGTTGTTCTGTAAAAAATGTAACTTCAAAATTCAATGGTAGTGGAATGATAAAGGCTGATAGAGGTCTTGTAAAAGAAATAATTGAAAGTACAAGAGATGGTGGTGGTGGTCTACCTATCTCTGTTAAGACTAGATTAGGATGGGATGATTATGATATGGAATGGATAAGGTTCTTACTTGAACAAGATTTAGATGCACTTACAATCCATTGTAGAACAGCTGTTGGTTTTAGATCAAAAAAAATAATGTGGAGTAGAATCACTCCCTGTGTTGATTTAAGAAATGAGATGAAAAGGAAAACATTGATATTTGGTAATGGAGAGATTCAAT
Organism: uncultured Candidatus Saccharibacteria bacterium; assembly: GCA_964595745.1. Lineage (GTDB taxonomy): Bacteria > Patescibacteriota > Dojkabacteria > SC72 > SC72 > UBA2259. Next base: position 744 of record CAZQRG010000107.1, read on the forward strand.
CACTAAAACAGGCTAATGAGTATGCAGAGAAATTTAAGGTAGATGGTGTAATGATTGGGAGAGCTGCTATTAATAACCCGTGGGTATTTAGTGGTAGAGAGGATATCTTATTAAAAGAGTCATACGAAACGTTAAGAAGGCATGTTCTTTTATTTAAAGATACTTGGGGTGATACTAAAGATTTTAATATGTTAAAGAAATTTATTAAATCATATGTTTCAGGTTTTGTTGGTTCTCAAGAGATTAGAAATGATTTAATGGGATCTAAAAGTATTGATGAATTGCTTTCTAAAGTAGAGGTACTTCTTAAATAGCCACTTTTATTTCCAGATATCTTTATTCTACAAGTGTTTTTAGTATAATATGTATATATTATTTATATTTAATCAAATAATTACATGGGAGATCCAATTGAGGAAGATAGAAAACAGGAATCATTAGATAGATTAAGAACAGAGGTATCATCTATGCTAAATGATGGAGAAGATACATTTGTTGATTTCCAATTATCAGATGTTGATACTTTAGATATTCATAACTATTTGGAAGTTATATCTTCTAATCAGGATTTACCTCAGAAACTATTAAAGGTTGGTAATGTATCTGTATCAAATATGGAAGTATATGATGCTCTTTGTGATTATTCCCAAGTTTACAATGTACCTTTTTCTCCATTATTGAGACAAAGGGTCTACTTTATTGAAACAGCTGATAATGCAATTACAGTCATCCCTATTCAGCTAGCTCCTGATCAGGTAAATATTAATATTGAGCTATTAGAGAACTCTCCTAAGTTTATTAAAGATATGTATATGAAGATGGGTAAGTTAAAGATGGAAGATATTAAGTTTGTTAAATTTAATAAATAGAAATATGCCTGAAGAGTATGAGAGTAAAAAGCTAGAAGTAAATCGAGAGACTGTCTTAAATGCACTAGTCTCTATTCCTGAATCAGCTTGGGAAAGTGCAAGGTGGCCAGTAATATCTTATGCTCCTACCAGTTTATTTCGGAAATATTCGGAAGGAGACGACAAACAAAATGAGTTTTGGAAACAGGTTTTAAATCCTGATAATTTTTTAAATCCCAATTCTGAGACATCTTTTAATCCAAGTTCAGACTTTCTCTTTATTATTCATTCTTTCCGTAATCCAAATGGGGATGATTTAGAATATAAAGCGATAACTACACCAGCAGAATCTTTTGTTGAGGATCCATCTAATCTAATTGTTTACGGTATTCATGGTTTCCCTTGTGAGAATAGAGGTGGTGGAGAGTATCCTACCCTCAATGACTTCTGGAAAGATTTTTATGATAGATTATCTGAAAATGATAAAGATAGATATCCTATACCTGGAAAAGAGTTTAGGAAAAACTTTGTATATAAGAAATTCTTTCATAGATAACTATCACTATACCCTATTCTCTTTCAAAAAGATGTTTTACTCTTTCTGTTTCTTGTTTTAATAACTTCTCATAGGAAATATGGTTATTTATCTTTTTGGAAAGTGGGATAAATAGTTTCTCTGTTTCAATAATATATCTTTTATACTTTTCAGGTTTTAACAAATGAGTTTGATTTGTAATACAGGATAGATTTTGTAATCTATCTTCTAATTTAAGAATAACACTCTCTTTAGTAGAATTAATTACTCTGTTTAAATATACCTCATTCATATTCATTTTTATTGATTGAGATTGATTCTCGGCATTTTCTTCTGGTGATTTAGTTAGTATTTTAACGATATCTGTTATTTCATCTCCCATTGTTTTTCTCATTTCAGATTCAGGTATATCAGTATCTTCTAAAACATCATGAAGTAGTGCGCAGGAAACAAGGGTAACAAGATTATCAGAATCTTTGTATCTGTTAATTATTGACAGCGCTATTGGATATATATGTTGCTCAAGATATGAACCACCGTTGTCTCTTAATTGATCTTTATGTCCTTTTTGAGCTATTTCTAATGCTGATTTAATAGTACTATTGTTTTCTAAGGAGATTTTTTTTAAAGCATTAATTAACTCAAC
>CAZQRG010000108.1:0-2769 GCA_964595745.1 uncultured Candidatus Saccharibacteria bacterium
TTCTTAGCCTTAATATTAATCTCTGATAGACAGTAAGGACACTCTTTAGTAGTTTTAGCTTCTTCTTTCTTCTCTCTTTCTACTGCTTTACTAATAGTTCTAATTATTAAGTAAAGTATTATTGCTGTTATTAAGAAAGTAATTATTGCATTCAACACTAAACCATACTGAAGTACTACTGCATTAGCAGCTTGTGCATCTGCTAGTGTCTCATACTTTGTTTTTCCTAATGTAATATACAATTGAGAAAAATCTAATTTAGCTGTTAGAAAACCAATAGGGGGAGTAAATATATTATTTACTAATGAATCGACTAAATCTTTAAAAGCGATACCAATTATTACTCCTACTGCTAGTGTAATAGCATCTCCCTTAAGTGCAAATTCTTTAAAGCCTTTTGCTTCTTCACTTAGTTTCTCTTTTAGGGTTTTTCCCATTTTTAAATATATAAAAAATTAAAATAAAAAATACGAAGGCAGTAAGTACTGTGTATATTATAACCTGATTAAGAAAAACATCATAGAGGCTATCGTTATTTATCGAATAAAGTATTACCTGTAATATTGTTGTAAAGAGTAAGAAGAAAATATGAATATATGAGTCATCAACTAATAGAGATGTAATAACCATGTAGGAGACTGCATATACTGTCATAGCCAATGCATAAGGGGCTAGGTACTGAATAATATCCATATACATACCACCAAATACAATATCAACTATCTGTTTGGAAAAAACATAGTAAAATACCGTAATAGCTACTCCTGTTAATGCAGATATTACAATTGAGATAAGGAGGGTTTTCTTTCTTAAGTGTTTCTTAGAATTAGCTAATTTGGATATCATTAAACTCGCAATAGTAATAGATGCAAAGTATACAATCTTTCCAAGTAGAGATAGTGCACCGTATGATGCCCTTATCTCTGGGTTAACAAGTATTAAATCAAGTGTAAAGGGAATATTTAAAAGGAAAAAGGTTATAAATATTAAAGAGATCTGTTTGTAATTAAGTTTAATCTCTTTAATTGGTTTAATATCACTTTTAGTTTTAGTTAAGGGTAGAATTACTATTGATGTAAGTATTGATGGTAGAGCAAATGACAATATTATTATCGTTATATCAGCGTTAAGATATATTGCTATAAAACCGAATACAAACTTAAAAGCTGTTTCTAATAGTGCCACTATATTAAAAGAAAGAATCTTTTCTAATCCAAGTAAAAATCCCTTTGCAACAGGACTAACTATTGCTCCAAATACGACAAATGCTAGTACAGGAATATACTTCTGGGGTATATTTGCCATATCAGAGATATAATCTCCAAGTAAGAAAAATATCAAAGATATTGCTACTGCTATGGCAGTAAGTTGTAATGTACTTTTTAATTTGAATTTCTCTAAATTAAATTTCTTGTTACTTGCTACTCTTTTAGTAATAGCTGTCTGTATAGCTATTGCAGGAATTTGTATTAGAGTAATTATTCCTAATACCGCACTGTAAAGACCAAAGTTGGTTGTATCTAGATTACGAGCAAGAAATACACTGAATAGGTAGTTAAGAAGATTTACAATTATCCCAAAGAATATTGTAATTAATATGTTATTAATAAATCCTCTATCTGTAGTAATATGTTTTCCTAAATTCATGGTATATATATACTTTGTTGGGTATAATAAATAAGAATACGATAAATTTAGTAAAATTACCATTATGGATTTAATAATTGCATTAGTTGGGGGTCTAATATTGGGAATAGGAATATTCTATTTCTTTTTTAAGGGAACGGGTAAGCAGAAGGAAGAGATTACTGAAACAATATCTCAGAAAATAAATGAGATTATGCCAGGTATTTTAGATCAAGCAAATGAAAGTTTAGTAAGAATGGCTGATCAGAAATTAGGTGCAGAGTCTAGTAAGAGTAGAGTGGATTTAGAGAATAAACGAGAGGAAATAGAGAGATTAGTGAAAGTAATACAGGAGGATTTAAAAGAGAGTAAGAAAGAGTTAGAGGTATCTGATAAGGAGAGGATAAATAGTTTTTCTGCACTTAAAAACTCATTAGATGAATACAAAAAGATTACTGAACAGTTATCGGTTAGTACTGAGAATTTGAAAAAGGTACTATCGAATAATCAATTAAGAGGTCAGTTTGGAGAACAGGTTGCAGATGATTTACTTAAGATGGCTGGGTTTGTAGTAGGTGAGACATATACAAGACAGGAGAGTGAGGGAGGGAGTAGGCCTGATTTTACTATATATTTACCTGATAAGACGAAGATTAATGTTGATGCTAAATTCCCATATTCATCTTTGCAGAGAATGACTGAGACAGATGATATTGATGCAAAAAATAGGTATATGAAACAGTTCGAAACAGATATTAAAGAAAAGATTAAACAGGTGACAAGCAGAGACTATATTAATCCTGAGGATAAGACAGTGGACTTTGTAATTCTCTTTATACCTAATGAAATGATTTTTTCTTTTATCTATGACAAGATGCCGAGTATATGGCAGGATGCTATGCAAAGAAAAGTTGTATTAGCTGGTCCATTTAGTTTTACAGCAATTCTTAGAATGGTAAAGCAGGCTTATGAGAATTTCAGAATTCAGGAGAATATTTACAAAATTGTTGGACATGTTAAATCTGTTGAGAGCGAATTTGATAAGTTTAGTGAGGAGTTTAATAAGGTAGGAATTAAGATTGATCAGTTACAAAAACAGTATAGTGATGTTAGTACTACTCGTGTTAATCAGATGAAAAGAAA
>CAZQRG010000109.1:0-2762 GCA_964595745.1 uncultured Candidatus Saccharibacteria bacterium
AAGAGGCTAAAGATCTTGTAGAATCCGCACCACAGACCGTTAAAGAGGGTGTTAAGAAAGAAGATGCAGAAGCTTACAAAGCTAAATTTGAAGAGGCAGGTGCTACAGTAGAATTAGCATAACCTTTTTACTAAGTTTTTTGGTTAAGAGAGCCATAGTATTGGCTCTCTTTTCTTTTTATACAACTAAGGATATTCTTTTAATACAGTAATTATTTAATCGACAAAACATACCTATTAGAAGTATAATAATATAGGTTTATAATTATTAATTTAAATATCTATACATATGTTTGAAACTTCAAAATTAACAGAGTGGATAATGGAACACGGAGTATCACAGATGGTATTAGAAATACTCATAGCAATGTGTATTGTTGCCACTATTGTTAGTATTGCAAGATATATAGTTGGAAATAAAACATATGGAATATATGCACCAATAATATTAGCAATAGCATATTCATATACAGGACTAAAGTACGGTTTATCTATAACCTTAATTGTAATTCTTACCTCCCTACTCTCCTACTCAATACTTAAAAGAATTAGAATGCACTATATCGCTCGTATAGCTACAAATTACACAATTCTATCCATTATATTAGTTCTTTTTTTCATTCTAATAGATAGCTTTGGATTAGGATTAGAGAACATGTCTAACATCCCACCCCTTGCTTTCATATGTATAGCTGCTCTTTCAGACTTCTTTATTAAACAGTACGTTAAAAAATCACTAAAGAGCTCTTTTTTAACACTCTTTGGAACAATATTAATTGCAATAATAGGATGGTTTATCATTTCAAGAGAGTTAATATCAGAATATGTTCTTAACAATCTTTGGATTATCCCCCTACTTGTAATTGTAAATATACTTTTAGGAATGTTTAGAGGTTTAAGAATTAAAGATTACTTTAGATTTAGATTAACAAGTAGAGAAGAAAATGATAAGTGAAATATTTAAATACAACAAGGAGATATTAGGTCTAAACAGAAGAAATCAGGAGTATGTTAGACCTTTTAATTCCCCCTCCTCTAAATCTATCGCTGATAACAAAATATATACTAAAAGGATTCTTAAAAAAGAGTTAATACAAACACCTGAGGTATACAAGTTAATTAGAACTAAAAAACAGTTACAGTTTTTAGATTGGGAGAGTTTACCTAAAAGTTTTGTTATTAAACCAAATCAAGGTACAGGAGGAAATGGAATAATTGTGTTCTATGGTAAAAAGAAAGGTAAATTCGAATGGATTAGACCAAATGGAACAACTATGAACCAAAGAGATATACTTTTGCATATTGAAAATATTCTGGAAGGAAGATTTTCAATGGGTTCAAAAAGTGATATCGCAATTATTGAGGAAAGAATAAAGACAGACCCATCTCTAAAACAATACTCCTACAGAGGAGTACCAGATATTAGAATCATATGTTTTAACCAGGTACCCGTTATGGCTATGCTAAGACTTCCTACTAAAAGATCTAATGGTACTGCCAACTTACACTCAGGAGCAATATGCACAGGTATAGATATTGGAACAGGTATAACAACCTACTCTATGCATAACAAACCTAATTCCATATTTAGTGATAACTACGAACTGATAGAATCAACATTGGATTTAAAAGAAAACAAACCTCTTAGTGGTATTCAGATTCCTTACTGGAATGATCTATTAGAGATTGCCCTAAAGTGCCAGAAAGCAAGTGGCTTAGGATACATTGGTGTAGATATAGCGCTAGATGCAGAGAAAGGTCCTGTTGTATTTGAAATAAATGCAAGACCAGGACTTGGTATACAGGTTGCTAATCAGGCAGGATTGCGATGGAGACTTGAAAAGATTAAGGATATTAAGATAAAGGGAATTAAACATGGTATAAGGGTTGCAAAAAATCTCTTTGGAGGAGAGATAGAGGAAAATATTGAAGCTATTAGTGGAAGAAAAGTCTTAAATATTACTGAGAAGATATATGTATATGATAAGAGTGTTGATATTACAAAATTAAGAGATTCTAAAGATACAAAAAAAGAACATGTTAAAGCATTTATGGATACCGGAGTACTGACTTCAAGAATAGACTCTAAACTAGCTAACCGTATTGGATATATTGATGCTCATAAATATTTTAACAAGTTAGATATTCCTAAAAGATTTGATACCTTTAAAGATGCACAGGAATATATTGATAGGTACGGAAAAGAGGTTTGTAGTAATACAGATATTAAGAGATTAGCAAAGATAGTAGAAGATGGTGAGATAAAGGTAAGACCAGTGTTTGATATATCAATAAAAATCTCTGATAAGGTAAAAACTACCGAATTTATTTCTACCCTCTCCTCTGATATTTTATACCCCATAACTATTGGTAGGTCTGATTTAATAGGATATCTAATTGATACAAGTAATACATTTTAATTTTGTAGTAATATATACATATGCCTAAATCATATGAAGAGTATTTAAAAGAAGCAGGAAATGTTCATTTAGCATATTACATAGAAGCTGCTGATATTTTAGATATTAAATACAGAGTAATAGTTCCAAGATTAATGGCTAAATTTCAAGCAAATGGTAAACATTGGTATATTATTAATACTGCTACACCACTTACAAACACTCCTAGTACAACAATTGCAAAAAGAAAGAATTTAACCAATACTGTTCTTTCTGATTTTAATATTCCTATTCCAAAGCAGGTATCTTTGAAAAATGAAGAGGAGGCAATCAAGTTTTTTAATGAGTATAAAGAGATTGTAAT
>CAZQRG010000110.1:0-2629 GCA_964595745.1 uncultured Candidatus Saccharibacteria bacterium
AGGCTTTAATAAGGTTGTAATATTTCTTACACTCTCTGATATCTTTACTTGGGGATCATATACACTAGTATCCCTTTTAACAGGGATATACCTATCCTCAAAATTAGGTGGAGATATTGCAAAATATATAGGTATTGGAACCGCAATATATTTTCTTACAAGAGCAATATTTCAAATACCCCTTGGTTTACTAACTGATAAATACAAGGATGACAAAGATGAAATTCTTATTCTTTTTATTGGTACAATTTTAATGGGTGTTCCCTTTCTTTTTTATCCAGATATTAGTCAATCCTATCAGTATTACATCTTACAATTTATTTTTGGGTTTGGTGTGGCCCTAAACGTAACTAGCTGGAGAAAACTCTTTGCATTAAACATTGATGGAGGGAAAGAGGGAATACAGTATGGGATATATGAAATGATATTAAGCTTTTCAATTGCAGTAATAAGTATAGTGGGGGGAATAATAGCAAATATGGGTTCTATCTATTTTGATTCTGTTATGTCTTTTTCAGCTGTTTTTATGATGTTAGGAAACATATGGATTATCTTTATCTATAAATATGATGATAGGAAAAGTAAAATATAATTTTTTACTATATATTTATGACTAAAAAAATACTCCTTGCTATTTTGTTTTTTCTCTTCTTAATCTTAGGCCTATTAATATATTTTTACATTACAAAAGGTAGCGATATGTTAAATAACACACAGAAAGATACAAACAATTTAGATATCCCAAATGATAATACCTCAAATGACACTTTTAAACTTGAAAAGAAGTATGTCTCAGAAAACAGTTGGACTTACAAAGTAACCGGACAGCTACCAAACCCCTGTTATAGTGCGACAGTAGATGCATTAGTTGCAGAAAGTTATCCAGAACAGGTCACCATATTACTTAAGATAATAGAACCTAATAAAGATATGATGTGTGCCCAAGTAATCCAAGATTTTGTGTACGAAGGTACTTTCTCTGCAAGTGAGTTGGCAACCGTTACCCTTAGAGTAGAGTAAGTAACTTACTCCTTAATACTATTTCTAATTGTATTACCTAAATCAAAGAAGTCATTAGGTATAGTCATTATTATCTTTTGAGCAGGATCTGCAGATATCTCTTTCAATGTTTGAAGAGTTCTTAAAGAAAGAGCTCCCTTAGATTCAGAAAGAATCTTAGCTGCTTCTGAAAGTTTTATCGATGCATCCTTTTCTCCCTCCGCTTTAATTATTCTTGCCTTCTTATCTCTTTCTGCTTCTGCCTGTTGTGCCATAGCTCGTTTCATATCAGCAGGTATCTCAATATTTTGTACCTCAACAGCAGAGATATCTACACCCCAATTTTCTGCAGCAATATCAACAATTGCCTTTATCTCTTCTGCAACTGTTTTTCTTTTTGAAAGTAAATCATCTAATGAAACACTACCTACAACATCTCTAAGTGCAGTCTGTGATTTCGCAGAAATTTGATTCCTAAAATTTTGTACTTTAAATATTGCAATTGCAGGATTAACAACCTTAAATCTAACAATTCCATCAATTACACAAGACACATTGTCTAATGTAATTGTTTCCTGATTTGGAATATCCATTACCTGTTCTCTAATATCAACCCTCTGAACTGTTTCAAGGTATGGAATAACTAAGTTTAAACCGGGCTTTAGCTCTCTTGAATATTTCCCAAGTGTAAGAACTAAACCAATAAATCCTTCGGGTACTATTCTTATTCCAAAAAGAATCGTAACTATTGCTATAACAATGAGTATAATGACAAATTCCATTTTATTATTTTAATAATTAAGATGCTTAAATATAATATATTGTAGAAATAACATCAATACTTTGAACTTCTTCTCATTTTTCTATACAATAACTCAATTATGAAAAAGAAAGATACTCAGAACCTAAAAATAAAACAGTTTTTTGCAAAAAACAACATTAAATACATCATATTTGATATGGATAGAACATTGGTTGATACAGGACCATATTTTAATAAAAGAATGTATAAAGCAATGTTAAAAGTTATAAAAAATATATATCCTAATAAATCCATTTCAAAACAAATGGAAATCACATCTCAGATTCGTAGTATTTCTAACGATATATTTTTAAAGAATCCAATTCCTACACCAGTAGATCAATTAAGTTATCAGGCTTTTGAAATATATTTCTCAGACAATAAAAAAGATTATGATAAAGAAGAGATACTCAAGTCTTTAAAACTCTCATTTAAGAATTTTTACAATATCTCTCCATCTCTTTTTCCGTATACCGTGAAGACACTGAATCAGATCAAGAATGCTGGTATAAAGATGGGAGTTTACTCTCATGCACAACAACAGTGGACCGAAAAAAAGATTGAAAAAATTAAGAATGCTTATAAAAGAAAATATGACAAAGATCTAGATCTACCTTTCTATACAACAGATATAAAGGATTCAAAAGATTGCGATGGATGGAAAAAGGCAGGTAAATATCTTAAGTTTGATATAGATAGGACGTTAGTAGTAGGTGATAGTCTAACATCTGATATATACCCTGCTATAGATGCTGGATACAGATGCTTAGTATATTTGGTATACGACAAGGGTATTCCTAAAATTGAGAAAGAGGCAAGAGTATATAT
>CAZQRG010000111.1:0-2628 GCA_964595745.1 uncultured Candidatus Saccharibacteria bacterium
AGTGATGCTATATTGTAATTTGTTTTTAAAATAGGTTAAACTTTAGTATAATTGCGAATGCTTATGACAAATAGTTTAAAAATATATGCAGCTACTTCTTTGGAACAGGCCATTAAGGATCTTCAAGAGTCATCTAACAATGGAACTGATCTTGGGGGATTCATTAACCTTTTTCTTAAAATTGCAATCCCACTAAGTGGGCTTTGTGTATTTCTTCTAATAAGTATGGCTGCATACAAATTAATCACAAGTAAGGGGAATCCAGATAAATTGCAAGAAGCGAGGGATCAAATAACAAATGCTGTAATAGGGTTCCTTTTTGTTCTTTTGTCAGTAGCTATTCTTGCATTACTGTCAGATATATTAAAAATAGATATTGGGTAAAAAATTGGTATGAAAATAAAAAAGAACTTAAGTAAAATATCGTTATTACCAATTACTATTGGTGGATTTACTATTGAGATGCCAACCCTTAAATGGGATTTTACAACAGTAGAAGGTACTGTTTTGGCGATTAATAACATCTTGAATTTTGCCATAGGGTTTTCTGTTGTTGTTGCCGTAATTATGATTATTTATGGTGGATATACCTTTATTATGTCAAGTGGGGACCCAGAAAATATTTCAAAAGGAGGCAAGATGATTACAGCTGCGGTTGTAGGTATGGCTATAGTATTCTTGGCTAAGTTGTTGATAATGTTTGTGCTTAAGGAGTTCTTGCTTAAATAGAAGTGCTATAATATAATTGTTAATTAAAATATAAATTTAATATATTTAAAAATGAAGAAAACATTTGCAAAAATATCTTCTATTGCAACTACAACAGTTGCTACAGTTTCAGGGTTATTTATCAACAAGGTATCTGCAGCAGGACCACGTGATTGGATAACAGGTATTACAGAAGCTAAAGGAGGGGACGATCTTGGAGGTTTTATTACAAAAATAATTAACTGGGGAATTGGTTTCGCCGCAGTAGTTGCAGTAATCATGTTAATAGCTGCAGGTTTTATGTATATCACAGCTAATGGTGATGAGGGTAAAATAGGAAAAGCTACAAAGACATTAACTTTTGCAATTGTTGGATTAGTTGTCTGTTTTATTGCTGTTCTTTTAGTAAACTTTGTTCTTAAGGAGTTTGTTGCTAAGTAATATTTAATATTTATTACACAATAATATTATGGGAATTAATCCTTTGGAGTGGTTACAAGGTTTACTAGTACTTCCCGGTGCTGATAGTACTTTACAAGATTTTATTATTAAAATTATTAATTGGGCTATTGGTTTCTCAGCAGTAGTTGCAGTTGTAATGATTATATTCGCAGGATTTAAATATATTACAGCTGGTGGGGATGAAAACAAAATAGGTTCTGCTACAAAGACACCAACACACGCAATTGTTGGATTAGTAGTTTGTTTCATTGCAGTATTAATAGTTAATTTTGTTGTTGCTCAATTTTTACAAAAATAAGTAATTTGATTTTAAATTGGGGGTGAAAACCCCCATTTTGTTATTATGATGTTTATAGATACTTCAAATATAATAGGGGGGGATATCCCAGATCTTTCTGTATTCATTATTAATGTAATCAATTGGTTAATTGGTTTCGCCGCAGTTCTCTCGGTTGTTATGATAATAGTTTCGGGTTTTCAATATATAGTATCTTTTGGTGATCAGAAAAAAATAGGAAAAGCAACATCTTCATTAATATTTTCAATTATTGGATTAATACTAGTATTTATATCCCCACTTGTTATACAATTTGTAATAAATAACTTTTTGGGGAAATAAAAATGGTTGATAAGATAATGGAATTTGTTTTTAGAATGTTTTCCAATTATGCATATGCAGCTACAGGAGATGAGCCTCCAAGACTTGAGGAGATTGCCAAGATTATTGATAATATTTTTGGGTATATTTTCCCTGCGGGAGTACTACTTTCTGTAATAATGTTGATAGTTGGGGGGTATATGTGGATTGTATCTGGGGGAGATCCTGCAAGAAAACAGCAAGCACAGGGTACACTAACTTGGGCTGTTGTAGGATTAGTTGTTCTTTTCCTGGTTAAGGCTCTTATTGATGTTTTAGTAAACTTTGTAACGGGGTAGACAGACAAACACAGAGAAGTGATATAATTTGACAATGTCTCATAGAAAATCTGCTTTAAAATATATCCCATTAATTCCAATCATACTCTTTGTATCATGTTTTTTGTTTAACTCTGTCTCTCCAATATACTCTCAAACTGCTGAAGAATTAGAAACTATTATCAATCAAAAAGCAGAGGAACTTAATAAGCAGAAGACATATCTTTCGCAGATAGAGCAAAGGATAAAGGAGATAAGTGGGAGTAACTATACATTAGCTGAACAGGTTAATTTGCTTAATAATGAGATTAGTAAATTACAAAAAGAGATTGATGCTAGAAATAGTGAAATAGAGAAGAAGTTAAAAAGTATAGAGGAGAAGCAGAATTTACTTGCAGAAAAAAAAGAGTATTTAGATTTAGTATCAGGCCAACTATATATGAAGAGTAGGTATAACGAGGGACAACTTCTTTTTTCTTTTTCAAATCTAGATAGGATGTTACAAACACTTTTTGTTAAGAAAAATGCAATAAGTATATTAAA
>CAZQRG010000112.1:0-2538 GCA_964595745.1 uncultured Candidatus Saccharibacteria bacterium
CTATCTTTTTTCTATTCATATAAGTAAAATATACCACATGTATTTAATCTAGCATATAGAAAATATGGAGACACTAAAAGTAATACTATTAGCAATAGAACAAGGTATAACTGAGCTACTTCCAATATCAAGTAGTGCTCATCTAATACTCACCTCTCAAATACTTAAAATAAATATGGATACATACCTGCTATCTATATTACACTTAGGAACAACAGTTGCCTTACTAATTTACTTTTGGAAATTTCTTTTCAAAGACATTCTTAAAAAAGAAAAGTTGTCCCTGTATTTAAAAATATTAATTTCCACAATACCTGCAGGAGTAGTAGGTTTACTTTTTGAATCAGTAATTGAAGATAGGTTGAGAGGTAATTTAATTATAGCAATATCATTAATAGTTTGGGGAGTAGTAATGATATTGGTGGAAAGAAGGAAAGAGATTAAGGATCAGGAGTTAATAACAGTATCATGGAAACAATCCTTACTAATGGGAATTGCTCAAATATTTGCTTTAATACCCGGTGGATCAAGATCTGGAATAAGTACAATAGTTGGTATGTTTACAGGATTAAATAAATATACAGCAATACAGTATTCCTTCCTTTTAGGATTACCCCTACTACTGGCTGCACCAGTTTATCAGATAGTAAAAGATTATCCACAAAGAGTATTAAACATTTCAGATATACTTGGAATATTTATAGCTGGAGTTGTTACATATATTGCTTTACTTCTATTAGAAAAATATAGTAAAAAGAAATGGTTAACAGTATTTGGAATATACAGAATAATAATTGGAATAGCTGTATTAGCTATAATCCTTTTCTAAAATACATTTCTTAAATCTACACCTGTCATACTCTCAGGAATATCCAAACCCATTAGTCCTAAACATGTTGGACCTACATCTGCAAGTAATCCTGTTGTTTGTGCTCTAGTTCCTGTTCCTACTTTTACGAGAGTGGTTCCTGCTTGAGGAGTAATATCTTTTAAATCAGAAAGTATCATTAAAGGTACTGGGTTGTTTGTATGGGCAATATCTATCTCTTTCGTAACCCTATTAATCATTGTTTCACAATTTCCATGGTCTGCAGTAATTATCATAGCCCCTCCCATAGAAAGTGTGACTTTTGCTATATCCGCAGTCAGTGCATCAACTATCTCATTTCCTTTAACTGTTGCATTGTATTCACCTGTATGACCCAACATATCAGGATTAGCGAAATTGATAAGAATGAATTTGTAATTGTATTTACTCATAGCTTTAATTCTTTTTACTACCTCATCTCTAATAACCGGAGAGCTCATCTGTGGAATAGTTGCATAATTTTCTACTCTAGGAGATGGAATATTAAAAAAATCCTCTCCCTGGTGTGGTTGTTCAACACCACCATTAAAGAAGTAAGTCACATGCATGTTCTTTTCAGTCTCTGATATATGTAATTGGTTAAATCCTTTACTTGCAATATATTCTCCCATAGGCATCTTAATCTCTCTTGGAGGAAATATGATATGTGCATTTATTCCCTCCTCATATCCTGTCATTGTTACAAGATACAGGTTCTCAGGATAGTTCCTTCTAACAAAATGAGGGAATTCCTTTGATATAAAAGCTTTACTTAATTCTCTTGCACGATCCTCTCTAAAATTCCAAAAAAGTAAAACATCATTACTTCTAATAGGCCCTATTGGAGTACCTGCATCATCCACTCTAGCTCTTGGCTTAATAAACTCATCTGTTTCTTTGTTCTCATAAGCTTTTTGTAATGCAAGCATAGGATCCCGAAAGCTCTCTTGAGAAAGACCAACCATTGCATCATATGATAGTTTTATTCTCTCCCACCTATTATCCCTATCCATTCCAAAAAATCTTCCCTGCATTGAAGCTATTGTCCCAATACCCAACTCCCTAATCTTTGCATTTAATTTGTTGAGATAAAGATACCCATCCTTTGGTGGAGTATCTCTTCCATCAAAAATAATATGAATAAAGGGGTTTACCCCATTAACCTTACATATCTCCATTAAAGAGAAAAGATGTTTAATATGTCCATGAACACCTGCAGCACTAAGTACACCTGCTAAGTGCATATTACATTTCCTTTTTCTAATCTCACTAAAAGCATCTCTTAGTACTATATTTGTATCTAAATCATGAGCAGAAATGGCATCATTTATTCTTGGAAGAGATTGATATACAACCTGTCCAGCACCCAAATTGAGATGACCAACCTCAGAGTTCCCAGCCTCCTCTGCAGGTAATCCTACATATGTACCTGAAGCATTGATTAGCGTAGATCTTCCATATGTCCAAGCCGTGTCCAGAAATGGTGTCTTGGAACCTAATACAGCATTTCCCTCTGGATCAGGATGTACTCCAAATCCATCTAATATTAATAGTACAACAAAATTTTTCACCTCTGCTGCAACCTTTTTCTTTTCTTCTTCCGTATTTTTTTTAGCATACAATCCAAACATATATCAGATGCTTTTTAATTATGAATAGTATAATATACAAGAATGGGAAACATTAGTAAA